>JAAYOZ010000120.1 GCA_012520115.1 Clostridiales bacterium
ACAGCTTCAGTTGTACCCAGTTCACCGTGGAGATATGCTTCCACTGCAGCTATTTTCTCCTCCGGCGGAATCTTCGGCTTTCGTGACACAATAATACTCCCCTCTCTGTTTCAGTGGTTTTGTTTTTCCACTGTCTACTTTAAGGGGAGCATATCATTTTGCAGGGTGCCTTGACTTTACTACCATATAAAAGGTATCAGCCTGTATTTTATGCGCTTTTTGTATTCGGTGTAGCCCTCAAGATTTTTCTCCAGGACTGCTTCTTCGTTTCTTATTCTCATTACGGTGATGGCCGGATAGACAAGAAATATAAGGAGCGCCCAGAAAGAGCCGAGCACCAAGGGCATGGACAAAAACAGCAGGATTGTGGAGGTGTACATAGGGTGCCTTACAATTCCGTAAAGCCCTGTATCAATGACCTTCTGGTTTTCCTGTACCTCGACGGTTCTTGACAGATATGTATTCTCACGCAGAACCTCTGCATACATAAAATAGCCTGCCAAAAAGACCACAGCCGCCGCAATCACGATACCTTCAGGCAGAACAAGCCATTTAAAGCGATAATCCAGACCGGCAACTACAAAACCGCCTATGAACATAAGAGCGCCGACAAGTATTACCCATTTTTGCTCCGATTCCTTTTCCTTTGTATTGAGCCGCTTTTGCAAAAGCGAGGGGTTCTTAATTGCCAGGGCTGCTCCCACTATCAGCATAGGGATAAAGAGGATAACGATTAATAGCCAAGCGTTCGGGAAGCGAAGCGTTCCCGCAGGAACAAACAGAAGAATCGCCAGCACTATAAGCCCTGTGAGGTATTTGCCTATGGCCTGAATAAACAGCTTCTTGTTCATTGCCGTCACCACCAAGCTCATATTTTCAGCGCACGGAAAATTTGTGTTATAACCATTATAGCACAATATCAGAAAACAGGCTAATGTTTAGTGCCTGAGCTCACGGGAATTTGCCGTTAACAGCTCAAGGAAGCTATTAAATCTGCTGCTTCCACTCCTCATTATATGTTCTTGAAGCGCTTCTGAAGCTATTATGCATCATATAAAGCAATAAAAAAAGCACTCAGACAGAGAGTATTTTCACGCAAAGCGTGAATCTCGGGCTTTGGGAACCGCCCGCAACACTCTGACTGAGGCTTATTTTACTGCTGATTTTTATCCGTTAAAACTCGTATTAATGTGCCGCATTAAGGCCGATATTTTCCTTGCCGGGTGTAGGCTCCGTGAAGAATACAAAGGTGTTTTTGTCCTTCAATCTGCCGTAGGTTTCCGTGCTGTCCATCTTAGGAACGCCTATTGCGTCAAGGACAGTACCATTGGAAGCTGTTAAATAGATGCACTCACCTGCTTTTATATTGAAACTGCAGGTAAAAGCCGAAAGCACCTTGCTGTCTTTGCAGTGAATAATCAGATATGAACCGCCTTCAAGGACAACATCCGGCAAGGGGCTCTTGAAAAGATTCTTGCCGTCGTCGGAAATATAAAGGCCCTTTAAGGATATTGCCTCCTCATAGGGATTATACAGCTCTATCCAGTCGGTTCCGCCCTCGGCTGAGAATTCGTTAATCAGTATTCTGTTGCCCTTCGGCTGCCTTTTGACAATCAGCTCAACATTCACGCTGCCGTCAACTATATCGGCCTTTGTTATGGTGAGGTTCTCAGTCCTGACTTCCCTGCCGTTTACAAGCCAGTAATCAAAGGCGCAGCCCTCGATAATATCCGGTGTGATAGCGAGAGGGACGTCGGCATAGTATGTGCCGCTGAAATCCTCGTCGCCCGGGTCTAAGGACAATGAGCTCCACTTAACGGTTCCTGTCTTCGGGGATTTGATATTCAGAGTGTAAGTGTCGGAAACATTGAAGTATTCTGCAATGTAGCCCCTCATTACGCTTTCTCTGTTATTAACAAATTCCTTCATTGAGTCGATATGGCGTTGTCTGCTGCGTGTAAGGTCTGCCTTAACTTTTTCGCCTATGACGGGGTCATCTTCATAATAATCCACATTAGCCGCTTCAGTATCGATGACTTTAATTATATTATCCGCCTTGAGGGATGTGGCCATAAGGTCATTGAGGATATTGATAAACCTGTTCTTAAAGGAGTCATTTTTCATCAGTCTGCTGAAACAGGCGATATCTTCTTCCGGCTCGTCCATGAGTAACGAAAAATTATCTGTCTCAGTTTTCATAAAGGCTAAATCAAGGTCGTAAAGCAAAGGCCTTACTCTGTTGTCCGAGTATTTATTGCCCGGAACCTGCTTACCTGAATATTTCCAAAGCTTATAGTTATTTTTCGGCCAGTCGGCGTTATTGATATACAGCTCAAAGGCATAGTACAAAAGCATATCATCTATATCCATAGACTTTTCAAGGGCATCGGCATTTTTCTGAACAGTCAGGTCTGCCGATACCAATTTAGAGACACCCGCACCCCTCAGAACGAATTTTTCCTGCGACTCGTAAACATTCACAAACTCTTCTTCCAGTGAAAAAGCGTTTGACAAATAGTAATCCGAATATGAGGGCTGTATCTGAGTTGTTCCGTAATACTCACCGTTCAGAAAGACGATTGCCGGCCTTGCGGGAGCGACACAGGGTATGCCTGCCTGGGTTGCAAGTGTGCTGCATACATTCCACCTGATAAAGGAGCGCTCGCTGTCCTGTGCTGCATTACGCAGAATAAGCTTATTATATGAACGAAGTATTGCAAATTCGGAATATGCCTTTTCGGTGGTATTGTAAAAATCGTAGTTGAATTTTGAATTTTCGGCGTCATATTCCTTTCTTGCCACAAGCTTAAATGACTTCACATCCATATAGGAGGAGGCACCTCCGGACAGGGTAAGACCGATGGATTGTGCGATAATAGGCTCCCCTTTTCCTGAAAACATCTCCACATAGGCATCTTTTTCATTTTCTCTGCCTCTTAAGAGCTTGAAATTCGCAGGCACCCTCCAGAAGGGAACAGACTCGGCGTCATCGTTATTCTGAAAGAATTCATCATAGGGTCTGCCGGGAACCAGAATTCCTTCTTCATAGTCATACAGGTCGTGGCCGTCACATACGATGGAAACGAGAAGCAGGTCTTTAAGCTGATTAATGTTCTTAGAGTGAAAATAGGTTTTTGTATAGATTTTTCCGAATTTGCCCTTATAGTAAATCGAAGCTCTGAAAACAGTCGCCGAGATATCTTCGGATACGGTTATTTTAATCGGGCCTTCATATTTCATTGATTCCGTCGTAGGATTATTGCCGTCAAGGGTATAGTAAACCACAGCTTTTTTGGGAAAAGCTGCGGTTGTATTAATCCCTATTTCAAAATCCTGCGAGTGGAAGCTTTCACTCTGCGTGAAATACAAAAGACTGTCTTCATCGGAATATTTTAAAATAGACTCAATATCCTTGTTTTCGTCCATTGTGGCCGCAAAGAGCACCACAAAGAGCGCAACTACAAGGAAAATGATATATATTTTTCTGTTTTTACTGACATCCGCTTTGTAAAACATTATCCTACCGTTTCTCCGCTTTCAAGCAGCATGTTTACGGAAACAATACCGTCCATGGCCTTAATTTCGTCAACGGCCTTTAAGTTAAGCTCCTTTTTTGCAAGCACTTCAAAAATCATTTCGCAATTTCCCGGGGTATTATTTGATGCTCTGAGCTTTACAAACAGATTGTATTTCTTTAAGGCTTCCTGAATCTTCTCCTTGTCAACAGCGTCATCGGCTCTGACTATTATCAGATATTTAGCAGTAAATCTTGCGATATAGCTTGCGGCAACAATTACAATGGCTATGAATATGGTAGAGATTATTGCGAGCTTAAAGTTCTGGGAACCGATGCTCAAGCCCTCTGCAATGGACCAGAAAATAAACACCGTGTCCCGCGGGTCCTTTATTGCCGTTCTGAACCTTACAATCGACAGGGCGCCGACCATGCCTAAGGAAATGATTATGTTACTGCTTATCATAATCATAATTACAATGGTTATAAGCAGGATTACCGAATTCGATACATTGAACTTTGCGTTATAGCTTACGCCGTTGTATGTCAGTCTGTATGTTACGAAAATAATCGCCGAAATTGCAAGACCGACGCATAAAATAAATAAAAGTCTTCTGCCTCCGATGGTCTGATTTTGCCAGTTGAGCAGGTCTAAAAGGTCTTTCTTACTCATTTATTTCTCCTTATGCAATGTAGTTTTGAAAAAAATGTCTGCCTTGACAGTATTTACTTACAGAAACATTGTTGATACTATACCGCTTCAATATCTCTGACAAAAAGCCCGGCAGTTTTTCGTTATATTTGACTTCCAGAATAGCTCTGTCGAAAATTACGGGGGAATAGGGCAAATCCTTTTTATAAAGGTCAAGGTCCAGCTCTGAGGATTTTACCGCAGTATCAAAGGTAATGCGTGTCTTATATTCACTGTACGCATAAGCCATTCTGTCGTACTCTACGATTACCGCAGGCTTATAGCAGCCCAGAACGAGCATAGAGTATATTTTTATTGCCTCTTCACTTTTGTAGTCCAATAAAACGCCGTAGTTACCTCTGACAAGCTGCTTTGCTGTCTCTTTTGACACGGTTACACTGGACTTATTCTGATAAATTCCCTCTTTTGACTTCAGCTCCAGCTTTGCGGTGGGCAGGTCTTCGCCATAAATGCGAAGCCTTATTTTTTTCCTTATGTTATCGCCTGCGTGCTTTGTTAAGAAGTCCACATTGTTTATTGAGTCAAAATAAAGGCTTTTAACCCTGTAGGGCCCGTCCAGTGAGTATTCATCGGGACTCAGCACAGCCGAAATTTGCTCTTTCAGACGCAAGGCCTCGTCAAAGGTGAGCAGGTATTTAAACTCGTTCCTTTTGACGGAAATTATACTTTTTTGTACATCCATTCAATCACCGGTAATGTCAATTCATTCCTGATTACAACAAATTACAACACAATTATTACAATAATCAATAATATCCCACAAATCGACAAGCATATGCTGATATTTATGCATCTGCTTTGCAATAGCGTCAGACAGAAAGCCTTGCATATATACATTAATTTCACTGTATGCGCTGTTGTCAGCGCATAATTAGATAAAATATACTATTTATTTCGCCATTGCCCGATATTTCTGTATAATAAATCTTCAATTCATAATTTGTTAATAAAGATTTCACATACATAGTACCTTGTTCCATTATAATAATATGGTTGGAATAAACTGGTAAAATGCGTCAACTTCTATATGTCGGAACTGAAAGGGGTTGTATTGCTCGGCTTAATCGGCACTAACGTTTCATTATCTGATGATCCGAGGATACTGAAATGAAATTAATCGGAATTAAAAAAGTTTGGAGGGTAGTTGTATGACAACATCAAGAAAAGCACTGGCTATACTGCTCAGCATTGTGTTGGCATTCTCATGCTTTACTATGGCAGTAGCCGCAGCTAATGAAACCGGCATTGAGCAGGTAGACTCAAGCTTAGAGTTGGTACTGAATATCTTAAAGACTATCGAGACTTATTTCCAGAAAGTATTCAACTTTATAAGGAATATTTTCGGAATAACTACGAACAAAGCGTTCTATGACGTAGAGGTGGTTCACAACGAATTCGGTTCGGTCGTAGTTGTGGGCAATAACCCCGTTGTGGAAGGTACAAGCTTTGTATGTGACATCTTCCCCATCGAGGGTTACTATGCAAAGACCATTCTCTTCAACGATGAGGATATCACAGGCTCTCTCGCAGGAAACCGTCTGGTAACACCCAATGTCACCACAAACACAACACTTACAATTGTATTTGACAAGCTTTCATTTACCGTAAGTGTCTCTGTTAACGGCGGCGGTTCCGTTACACCTAACAACAATATCAGCGTTCCCTATGGCGAGACAGCTCAGTTTGAAATCTCCCCCTACGCAGGCCAGGAACTGGTATCTGTTCTCTTTAACGGAGCAGATGTAACCGCTGAGCTTGTAAACGGCGTATTTACAACACCCGCTTTATACGCAAACGCCACACTCGTTGCCAACTTTGAAGAAGCAGCTCCCGAGAATGTTATTTATGTTGCTCCCGGCGGCACAGGCGACGGTTCGTCCTGGGCATCACCTATGGGCAACATTCAGGCTGCCGTTAACGCTGCTGACGAGTCAACTCAGGTTTGGTTACTGGGCGGCGAATACACCGTAACAGCAGCAATTACCGCTAAAGCAGGCGTTGCTGTTTTCGGCGGCTTCTCCGGCACAGAGGTCCGTGCAAGCGACCGTGCTAAGTCAGACCTTGACGGCAACGGACTTGTTGAGCCCTGGGAGTTCACAAATGCTTCCGTACTTAAGCCCGCAGCCGCAAACATAAGCGTAGTAATTACGCCCGCATCTCTTACAAAGGAAGCCATATTTGACGGCTTTACCTTTACAAACAGCCATCTTGCCGGCGGCCAGGCTCTTGTACAGCTGTACAGCGGTTCTGCGGCAGGCGCCAGGGGCATTCTGCGCAACAGCACAATAGTTGACTCCAAAAATACAAATACGATAGGCGACCGTAAGTATGAAGGTGTTGTAAGCATGAACGGCGGCACGGTTGACAGCTGCTACTTTGCAAACAATGACCTGAGGAGCGCACGTTACAGGGGCGGCGCAATAAGCGCTTACTACGGCAATGTATCCGCTCTGAACCCCGGTTATATCACAAACAGCAAGTTTGTTAACAACATAGCCTGTTACGGCGGCGCCGTTTATGTCCGCGGCAGCAACTACAATCTGTCGAACAATATCTTTGTAAACAACACTTCAACCGGTGACCCTGATTCTGACGGCGGCGGAGTATTCTTCGTAGGCGGCTCGAATCCTGCCAGCGGTACTGTTGAATACAACACCTTCATCGGCAACACGGCAGACCTCACAGGCGGCGGCCTTTATATGAAGTCGGCTGCAGTTGCAACACGCAACCTCTTCCTGAACAATAATCAGCTCGGCTCAGCCCAGTATGCAGGAGACGGTACATTTACCGACAATATGTCATCCTATGTTCCTACAATGGCAGATGCAGGCATTAACTCCTACTATCTGGTCAACCCGAACAGCCAGTTCTTCGGCTACGGCGCTGTTCCGGTAGGAAATCCTGTAAGCTGAGTTTCAGCAGAATCCAAAATAATAAAGCTGCAGGCAGTCAAGGCTGCTTGCAGCTTTTGTTTTTTATCAAAACTTTAAACCTTGCGAATGGGATGGCGCAGGACTGTTTTGAGCTTCTCGGGCGGGGTTTTGCGCGGGTCAGCCAGGTAAATCTCATGGTGACGGCGCTCGTCGTTAATGTCTATTGCATAGCCGTTTTCTTTTGCAAAGCTGTCAAGGGCTGCGACGGTTGCCGGCTCTGCGTCATAGGGGCCGATGTGCATTACCTGAACGCACAAGCCCTCGGTGATTGTTTTAAGCTGCGCCCTTGTAACGTCAAGGTGCGGCTTTTTCTTAATGAGCGCAGTCTTTGCTTTTTCGAATACATCTTCTGTTACAAAATCCGGCTGCCTTATTACCATGGTCCAGACAAATTTACACTTGTCGCTTATGGCCGCTCCGCCGCCCATGAAATATTCATCGTCTACGCTCCAGAAGCCTTCAAGTGGCGGCACGACATACTCCAGAACAGCTTTGTTGCCCATTTTGATAATGTATGACAGGCCGTATAGCAATTCGACTGCGGCGGCGTAATCCTCACTTGTGTTCGGGTCGCCTTTGCCGTCGACCGCAATGAAAGTCATCTGCGGCACATCGATAACAGACGGTGCGGTCTTTGGCTGGTATAAATCCTTATCCATTTTCTTAAAATCAAGCATAAAGTAACCCCCTTTTTTAATCCGCAGCTTTGAGTGCGCATTATTTTACCGCAATTGCATCCACTTCAATGAGATAATCAGGCACTCCGAGCCCGTGAACCTCGACGACTGTTATTGTGGGCGGAATCGAAACGAGGCCGAAGACCTCCTGAAAGGCCGCAAAACCGAGCCTCGGGTCATTTCCCTTAACATAATAAATTGTCAGCTTAACAACATTTTCAATGGTACAGCCGGCGCATTCGAGGACTGTTTTCAGATTTGTCAGCGCCTGTTTGCTCTGGATGGAAAAATCGCCCTTGCCGATGAGCCTTCCTTCGCCGTCCACGGAATTCTGCCCTCCGATATAAACCGTTGAAGAAACACCCGAAACCTCAATTGCCTGAGAATATGCCGGTGAGTTTATCATGCCTTCCGGCTGGATCCTCTTTTTATCCATTTGCCCACTTCCTTTCAAAAAACATTACAAGCATGCGTTTTATATTTGTATTATAACGGAAGTTCGTACCCCATGCAATAAAGGTTTGAAGCTAAATATCAAACTCTGAAGCGACATTCTCATAAGTTGCCTTAGCAGAAAGATGATAAAGCACTGCGACCGTTTGTTCATCTTTATTTACCTCTTTCCAGAATATCTTTTGCGTGGAAAAAGTAAATATGAAATATATGGGGCTTTTCGTGCGGTATGATTTGATACCGCTATGATTATACCTTACATTTTGTCTATTCTTAAAGCATGAATCTGTGATTTTTCCGCCTCAGTCTATCCGATTATGTATTTATTCTGCAATAAAATAAAAAAGCGCATTTTTTTACAGATTTGATACAAATATCCCCAAAAATGTGTTATATTAGATATGTTATTTATCAATATGCTGTTATTTTAGTATAACAATTATAAAATCGGAGAAGAGGCTTACATATGGATTCGGTAAATGTCAGGGATTTCGGTGCGATTGGCGACGGTGTGGCTGATGATTTTTCAGCTTTGCAGGCGGCGCTGGGTCTGGGTAATCGCCGTGTGATTATACCTGCCGGGCGGTACCGTGTTTCGGGAACGCTGAGAGTATCCTGCGACACGGAGATTGTTGCCGACGAGAACGCCGATATTTTTGTGTGCGAAAAGCTGCCTAAAAAGCGTGGCGACTACCTTTTAACCAACGCCGACCACATTAACGGCAATAAGAATATAACCATTAGGGGCGGCATCTTCAACGGAAATTACGACGGGAAGAACAACTCAAAGCACCATGATATCTTTGACCCTGCGGCCTGCTCCGGCACTATTATAAATTTCTTCAATGTCAAAAACCTTGTAATTGAAGGCGTGACGCTGGCGAACCCTGTTACATACCTCTCCCGCTTCAGCAAGGTTGAGGATTTTGTTTTACGGGATATAAGTTTCAGAAGCGAAACGGTGCTTATAAACCATGACGGATTGCACTTCGGCGGTGAGTGCCGCAGAGGTGTGATTGAGAACATCCGTGCCATTACCGACGGTGAGACCGGCGACGACATGCTTGCCTTCAATGCCGACGACTGCATAACAAGGCTCGAAAACAGGGACATTCTCCGTGGCGACATTGAGGACATCACCGTCAGAAACGTTTTTGCAGAAAACTGCCATACAGCAATTCGCTTAAGCAGCGTTACATCGAGAATCAGGAACATTACTGTTGATAACATAAAGGTCGGCTGCCGCACCTATGCCGTAAATATGGACGCAACCCGCTATTGCAGGACTCCCGTATTTAAGGAGGATGAATTCCCGCAGGGCGTCGGCAGAATCGAAAATGTAGTTATTAAAAATATGGAGGCGTGGTTTTCAGAAGCGGACAGGCGTCATGAGCTTATCTGCGCCGAGACCCTTTGCGACGGCTTTGTGCTTGAAGCCTTCAGCCGCAATATGGAAAAAGATAAATGCCCCGAAATGGCGACAATCAGCGTATGCAACGTAACCGATACCGAGGTGCTTTATACGGTCGACGGCAGGAATGAAAGAGCTGTTCTGACCGATAAAGATGATGAGCTGATACTCTCAAAGGCGCCGTCGGATTTTGTGATTAACCGAATAAAACAGGCTTAATAATCTTTTGCGGAGGTGCACAATGAATTTCTGGAAAATCCTTCTTATCATCGTTCTCGTTCTAATCGTGGGACTATTGATTACCGCCGGCGTTATCTTCCTCGGAATCTATCCCACCAATCTGCGTCCTGATTTGTCTAAGATAAAGCCCCTTGAAAATAAGGTGGAGGTGCTGTCTGCCGACAAGGAAAACGGTGTTTTCAACATCGCAAAGATGAATCCCGACGGCAGCTTCAGCAAGGATTTCAAGATTATAGGCTTTACCGACCTGCATTTTGACGGTCTGAACGGCCGTATTCAGGATACATATAAGTGGCTTTGCTACAACATAGAGAAGGAAAAGCCCGATATGGTCATTATTCTGGGCGATACCGCACTGTGCTGGGGCAACCGTGGCCGTGCTAAAGAGGTTGCCGAGATAATGAAGGCATATGGCGTTTACTGGTCGCTTGTATTGGGCAACCATGAGGGTGAAAGCCACTTCGAATTAAGCCGCAAGGGCTTTATGAAGCTCATGAGCTCCTATGACAACTGCCTTGCCGCCGTTTCCATTGACGGAGTAAACGGCTACGGAAATCATATTGTGAACATCATGGCCTCCGAAAATGAGGTGCTTCAGAGCATTTACTTTATGGACTCCGGCGACGATACCCATTACAAATACATAAAGCCCTCACAGGTTGAGTGGTATGAGCGCACTCTTAAAGAGACGCTTCAGAAAGACCCTGACGCAAAATCAATGGTATTCATGCACATTCCCCTTTATAAGCTGCGTGAGGCCAATGAAAAGGTCGACAAGGGCGAGCTTGAATTCCTCTGGGGCGAAAGAGGCGAAAGCGTAAAGAGTGCCAGAAGCGATGAGACTGACAGCTTCCTTTTCCAGAAGGCTAAGGAGCTCGGCAGCACACAGCTTTTCGGCTTCGGTCACGACCATCTTAACTACTTCGCCGTCGAATATGAGGGCATCATACTTATGTATAATCAGGCGGCAGGCTATTCCTGCTATGATAAGTACTCCACTTCCAAAAAGCGTGACCCGAACGTAACCGAGGATGTCCGTATTCAGGGCTGCACGGTCTACAATATTCAGGCGGACGGCTCGGTTAAGGTAGAGAGCAGACTTAACAGAGATGCAAAGCAGTAATCTTTAATTTTCCCCGGCGACAGTTTGATTAAAGGAGCTTGCCTATGGCTGTTTGTCCAAAATGTAATTACAAACTGAAAATGACCAACATTGCACCAAACTGCCCCAAGTGCGGGACGAATCTGATGTTCTACGGCTTTGAAGAACGCTTTTACAGAGAAGCGAAGTTTGCCGAAATGGACATTGCGGCGTTTCGTGTATGGGTTGCAAAGGTAAAGGCGGCTTTTCTGGGCGGCAAGCTTCAGATTGCCCGCCTGTGCGCCGTTTTGCTGCCCATCGCCTCTTTGCTCGTGCCGCTGGGGACGGTAGATATCTCCCTGCCCTTATTCGATGAAAAGATTCAGATAAGCGGGCTGGGAGCATATTCACTGATAAGCAAAGGCGCCCTGATGACTTTACTCGATTTCAGGCAGTCGCAGCTGTTCGGAGAGCTTGCCTCTAAGTTTATTCTGGCCTTTGCGCTCTTTGCCGTGACAGCGCTTATAACGGTGGGGATACTTATAACTCAGCTTCTCTGCTTTACCAATATCAAGAGGACAAATGTCGCACTCGTTGTATTGAGCGCCTTAGGGCTTGTCACCTCCGCAGTATCATACATACTCACATTAAGAATACCCGATTACGGTCAGATAGTTTCTGCTTCGCCGAGCATATTGGGGCTTTTAGGCCAGCTTGCCTCCCTTGCCGTGGTTCTTGCCCTTAACGCAGTGCTCTTAAAGAAGGGCATTGAGGTGAAATACAGAGAGGGCGATTTGTACAGGGTGGAGATGCTTAAAAAATACAAGCGAAAGGAAATTACGCTTGACGACTTACCGCTGCCCGTCTTTGAAACCGAGGAGGAAAGGGCGGAGCGTGAGCGCAAGATAGAAGAAACAGAGAAAAAATTAGCTTTCGCAGAGGCAGGAGGGCTGAAAGATGAATGAGCCGAACGTAAATGAAGTTGAGGTCTCCCGTGCCAGTGCTCTTGCTGACAGAATAGAGAATAACGAAAAGCTTAATAAGATACTTTTCCGCTCAATCTTTCTGTTGCTGACTGTGATTTTTGTGGTCTTTCTCGTATGGGGAATAAACAAGGTGCTGCTTACAGAGGGCACCGAGGCTATGCCGGCAGTCTACATGGACAGCTTAACTCCCCTGCCGCAGACGGGCGGGGAGGCTGTCGGCTTGCTCGATAAGCTGTTAAAGGGTGCGACCGACGAAAAGGCTACAAAGGTCTCGGTCAAAACGTCTTTTAAGCTCGACGACGAAAGCCTTACGGTGTCAGATGATGAAAAAGGCTTGATTAAGGCATCCATACTGCTTGCCAAGGACGAGATGCTCGACAACCTTGCGAAATATTACGAGGATAAGGCGACCCGTTTCGGTGAGCCATTGGCAGACCTTCTTTTACCCGTTAATTTCACCGCCTCCGAGCTGAAAAGCTGGGAAGCCAAAGAGGAAGCGGACAAATTAGATATTAGCTATGTTTTCCCGACTACTCAGTTTAAGTCCTTAAGCGCTACTGTCAAGGCTTCAATGGGAATGAACAAAACGGAGGGCTTTTTAAGCTATGCAAAGGAAAAGCTCCTGCCCGAATTTGAGATAACGGACATTGAACTCACCTGCGGTGAGCCGACAATCTCCATGAGCGCTAACCGTGTGAATCACAGGCTGAACAGCGTTACATATAATCGCACATATATGGCCGAAGCTGCCGTTCGTTTCGGGGGCGACCTTGAGAGCCTCGGCGAGCGCAGGCTTTCCTTTGTCTTTACCTCCACGACGAAATACAGCTTCTCATGGGCCGGCGTGAGGCTGTCTGACTCGGTGCTCTGGCTCGAAAAGGGCAAGACCGATGTTATCGAGGCTTTCAGAACCGCCGATGAGCTGCTTGACGTTACATGGAGCACTTCGGATGAGAGCATTGTATCGGTTGACAGTGACGGCTATGTAAAGGGACACAAGACAAGTCCCGACCCGGTCACGATTACTGCGACCTTCTTATACCTCGGCAGAACATATACGGCAGAATGCCTTGTATATGTCGTAGTGCCTGTTAAGGATGCAAAGCTGAATACAAGAGAGCTGACTCTGAAGGCGGGCGAAACGGCGAC
>JAAYOZ010000121.1 GCA_012520115.1 Clostridiales bacterium
ATGAACGAGACTATCGACTACGACACCGCCGAAATCGTTGCAACCGAGCTTGGCGCAAAGGTTCAGAAGGAAGTAGTCGTTACAATCGAGGACAGAATCATAGACGACAGCGAGGACGACGAGGCAGACCTTGTTCCGAGAAGCCCTGTTGTTGTCGTCATGGGTCACGTCGACCACGGCAAAACCTCGCTGCTTGACGCATTCAGAAACACTTCCGTCACCGAGACGGAGGCCGGCGGCATTACACAGCACATAGGTGCTTACAGGGTAAATCTCAAGGGTCAGGACATTACCTTCCTTGACACGCCCGGCCACGCCGCATTCACCTCCATGCGTGCAAGAGGCGCAAAGGCAACGGATATTGCTATTCTTGTCGTAGCCGCCGACGACGGCATCATGCCCCAGACGGTTGAGGCTATCAACCACGCAAAGGCTGCGGATGTCAGCATCATAGTTGCAATAAACAAGATGGATAAGCCGGATGCAAATCCCGACAGGATTATGCAGCAGCTTACCGAATATGAGCTTGTCCCCGAGGAGTGGGGCGGCGATGTTATCTGCGTTCCCGTTTCGGCAAAGACTAAGATGAATCTTGATAAGCTCCTTGAGGCTATTCTGCTTGTTGCGGAAATCAAGGAACTGAAGGCCAACCCGAACAGAGCCGCAAAGGGTATCGTTATCGAGGCAAGGCTCGACAAGGGCCGTGGCCCCGTAGCAACTCTGCTTGTTCAGAACGGTACGCTTCGCACAGGCGACGTCATAGTTGCGGGCACCTCCGTCGGCCGTGTCAGGGTGATGACCGACGACAAGGGTCAGACCGTAACCGAGGCAGGCCCCTCAATTCCCGTTGAGATTACGGGTCTTACGGAGACACCGAACGCAGGCGACACCTTTGACGCAGTTTCCGACGAGCGTCTTGCAAGAGAGCTTGTTGAGCAGAGGAAGGATGAGCTTAAAAACTCCCTGCTCAGCTGCGAAAGAAAGGTCACACTTGAGAATCTATTCTCCACCTTTGAGGAGGGCAAGCTGAAGGGCCTTAATATCATAGTTAAGGCCGATGTTAACGGCTCTGCCGAGGCTCTAAAGCAGAACCTCGAAAAGCTCTCCAACAATGAGGTAAGGGTAAGTGTCATCCACAGCGGCGTCGGCGCAATCACCGAGTCGGACGTTATGCTTGCAAACGCTTCGGATGCCATAATAGTGGGCTTTAATGTCCGTCCCGACCCGGTTGCCGCAGCGAACGCCGAGCGTGACTGCGTTGAAATCAGAATGTACAGAATTATATATGACTGCATCGAGGACGTTCAGGCGGCCATTAAGGGCATGCTTGCGCCCAAGTACCGTGACGTTGAGATGGGCAGAGTCGAGGTCAGAAACGTGTTCAAGCTCTCCAGCTTCGGCACAATCGCCGGCTCCTATGTGCTTGACGGCAAAATCAACAGGCATTGCAAGATTCGTGTTGTCCGTGACGGTATTGTCATTGCCGACGATTCCATTGCCTCCCTCAAGAGGTTCAAGGACGACGTGAAGGAAGTCAACGCCGGCTACGAATGCGGTATAGGTCTTGACAAGTTCAACGACATCAAGGTCGGAGACATCCTCGAGGCTTATGTTGTCGAGGAATACAGGGACTAAGTATTATTTAAGGAAGGACAAAGAGGTGAGCTTATGCCTCCACGCAAGAGCGACCATACGGCCGAGGACATTAAAAGAGAGATTACGGCTATTATAAGAGAGCTGAAGGACCCCCGCATTAAGGACTCGTTCCTTACGGTCGTTAGGGTTGATCTGGCCCATGATTTGTCTTTCGGAAAGATATATGTCAGCGCTATGGAGAGCTTTGACACCGCAAAGAAGGCGGTTGAAGGGCTGGAAAACGCTAACGGCTTTATCAGGCGTGAGCTCGGTCAGAGGCTGCGTCTGAGAAAAGCTCCGGAGCTTAAATTCATAGCCGATGATTCCGTCAGAAGCGGTATTGAGCTGTTTAAAAGGCTGGATGACGATAAGAAGGATAAGTTTTGATTTAGCGCTTATCGTAGCTGAAAGGATAAATCTATGCGTATAGAACTCGAAAAGGCAACGGAATTGATAAGAGAGCATGATAATATACTGATTCTCACCCATCGCAATCCAGACGGAGATGCGCTGGGCAGCGGCTATGCTTTGTGCAGAGCGCTGCAATCCGTTGGCAAGAATGTGGTTTTCAGATATTTTGAAAAGATACCCAAGGTTTTTATTCAGCTTGAGGACTGCTGCTCCCATGCGGAATTTGAGCCTTCCTTTGTCATTGCCGTGGACTGCGCCGACAGCAAAATCTTAGGCGACTCGCCCGAAATGAGCTATAAGGAAAAGGTCGACCTTTGCATAGACCACCATCCGTCGAACACGCTCTATGCAAAATACACCTGTCTTGACGAGAATGCGGCGGCCACGACGGAGATTATCCTGATGATTGCAAGGGAACTGGGCGCAGAGGTCGATTCCCTTACCGCTACTGCTGTCTATATCGGTCTTTCCACAGACACGGGCTGCTTCCGCTATTCAAACACCACCGCAAGGACACTCAGAATGGCCGCAGATATGGTGGATGCGGGCATTAATGCAGGTAGATTAAACAGGATTCTCTTTGAAACAAAATCTAAGTCATACGCCGCTCTTGAGGCTATGGCTCTTTCCACCATGAAGAAGTATTTTGCCGAGAAGTGCGCCATTATGTACATAACACTCGATATGTACGAGATAAGCGGTACTGATGAAACAGAAGTACATGCGCTCTCTGCCCTGCCCCGCCAGATTGAGGGCGTGCTTGTGGGCGCTACAATTAAGGAGTCTGAGCCGGGCAGGTATAAGGTTTCAATTCGCACAAATCCTCCTGTAAACGCCTCGGAGATATGTCAGATTTTCGGCGGCGGCGGTCACAAGAGGGCTGCCGGCTGCGAGATTCACGGTACTCTTGAGGAGGTCACCGAGCAGCTGCTTAAAGCTATCGAGCCCTTTGTCAAGGATGTGGAGGCCGAGTGACAGGCTTTGTGATATTAGACAAGCCCGAGGGCTTATCCTCTTTTCAGGCGTCACGGGCTTTAAGACGGATATATAACGAAAAAAAGATTGGCCATACAGGCACCCTTGACCCTATGGCGACCGGCGTTCTGCCCGTCGCTCTCGGCAGTGCGACACGCTTTATTCCCTTCATCCCCGATGAGGATAAGGAGTATATCGCACGCTTTAAATTAGGTATAAGAACCGATACGCTTGATATTACGGGCACCGTTATTGATGAAAGCGATGTGAATGTATCGGCCTTTGATGTTGAAAATGCACTTGGCAGCTTCAGGGGGAAGCTTATGCAGGTTCCGCCCATGTACTCCGCCCTCTCAAAGGACGGAGTAAAATTATATAAGCTGGCAAGGCAGGGTCAGACAGTCGAGAGGGAGGCAAGAGAAATAAATATATACTCCCTTGAGCTGACTTGTGTTTTGGAATATAATGAATATGAAATCCGTGTGGCCTGCTCTAAGGGTACCTATATCAGAAGCCTGATTGACGATATAGGCGTTGCCCTCAACACCTATGCGGTGATGACGAAGCTGCGCCGCACTAAGTCTAACGGATTTGACATAAAGAATGCTGTTTCCCTTGACAGTCTTTCGGAAATGCCCTTTGAAAAGGCCGCCGAAAGAATAATAAACATTGACGCAGCTCTCTCTGCCTATCCTGAGATTTCGGTTTCCGAAGCTCAGGCGAAGAGATTCTTAAACGGCGGGGAGTTGAGCCTTGACAGGCTTAAACCTATCGAAGCTGCCGACGGTCTTTACAGGGTTTACTCTGAGGACGGGCGCTTTCTGGGCGTCGGTGAAATTCAAAGGGAGCTTTTCTCACTGTTTCCGAAGCGGGTGATGAACGCTGATGATAAATAAGGCTTACTTTCAAAAGACGGCGGTTGCCCTCGGCTCCTTTGACGGGCTTCACAGGGGACATATGGCCGTTATTGAAAAGGCTGTAAAACAACAGAATAAGGGGCTTTTGCCCGTTGCGGTGGTCTTTAAGGAGCATCCGCAGATGTACTTAAACGGCAGCGCTCCGCCCCTGATTTTTTCGGGGGAGGTCAAGGAGAGGGCCTTTAAAAATGCAGGCATAAGCCTTTATGAGCTTGATTTCGGCAGCATTAAGAATCTCAGCCCCGAGGAGTTTTTCGAGACTGTGCTGATTTCAGAGCTTAATGCGGGCTTTATTTCCTGCGGCTACAACTACCGCTTCGGCAAGGGCGGCACGGGCGATACCGCTCTGTTAAAGGCACTTTGCGAAGCAAAAGGCGTTGAGCTTTTTATTGCGCCGAGAATTGAGTACGGCGGCGAGGCCATAAGCTCCACAAGAATCAGGAAGGCCATACTCGACGGTGATATAGAGGCAGCAAATATCATGCTCGGTAGGTTTTTCTCTTACTGCGAAAAGGTCGTGGACGGCGACAGAATAGGCAGAAAGCTCGGCACCCCGACCATAAATCAGTACTTCCCCGAAAATCATATCATCCCGAAGTACGGGGTCTATATATCCAAGGTATTCGTCGACGGCAAGTACAAGAGAGCGGTCACGAACATAGGCCTGCGCCCCACCCTTGAAATCGAGGTACCCCGCAGCGAGACCTGCATTATCGATTATTCCGGCAATCTGTACGGGCAGAATATCGAGGTCTGCCTGCTGTCGTACCTGCGCCCGGAGCGGAAATTCGACAGCTTGGAGGGCTTGAAGGCGCAGATAAGAAGCGACATAGAAAAGGCAAGAGCCTTTAAGGAGCCGAGGCTGTAAAGGAAAAATAAAAAACGGAGAGAAGTATGAAGAAATTTGTATCTTGGAATGTAAACGGTCTGCGAGCCGTCATGGGCAAGGGCTTTCCGGAAATATTCAACAGCTTTGATGCGGACGCCTTCTGCCTTCAGGAGATAAAGCTTCAGGAGGGTCAGATTCAGCTGGATTTGCCCGGCTACTATCAGCTCTGGAACTATGCCGAGAAGAAGGGCTA
>JAAYOZ010000122.1 GCA_012520115.1 Clostridiales bacterium
ACCCTGTTTTCACACTGAAGCGTACAAGCTGTGCCAAGCAGGCTGTCGCTTGATGTGTGAAACGAAGAAAAAACAGAAATACACAAAATTGAGGAGAAAAACAGTATGGCAAAAGAAAAAGTACACGGATATTTACCGGATGAAAAGCCGCCTGTCGGCAAATTACTGCTTTACGCGCTCCAGCAGGTTATTGTCATGTTCCCCGCAACAATAACCGTTGCGCTGATCACAGGTTTCCAGGTTTCAACCACGATCTTCGCCAGCGGAATTGCAACCCTTTGCTTTATCCTGATTACCGGCAGAAAAATCCCCCTTTACTACGGCTCAAGCTTTGCTTATTTGTCTGCCGTCATCGGTCTGATGACCAGCGAAACGGTTACCAAAGCTCTTACGGCAGCTGAAATTACCCAGCTGAACGGTTTCCTTAACGGCGACCCGGGATTCTTTTCAATGCCTACAACCGCCGTCAGGTATGCACAGGTCGGTATAGTAATGTCCGGTCTTGTTTCCATCGCCGCCGGCCTTCTGATTAAATTCGTCGGCATCAAGGCTGTGGAAAGAATACTTCCGCCCACCATTACCGGATCTATTGCCATGATCATCGGTCTGACCCTTGCAGGCAACGCATTGGCAGACGCAGCACCTAACGCAAATGCTACGGGCGTATTCGCCTCCGATTGGGTTTGGGTCGTATCACTGGTCACACTGCTTTCTACAATTTTGTATTCCAGATATCTCAAGGGCTTCCTCGGTCAGCTTCCTCTTCTGCTCGGTGCGGCTACCGGCTGTCTGGCAGCGGCTATTATTTACGGAGTCGGCGGTGCTGAATTAAATCTGTTCCGCTCCATCTCTGCGGAAGCTATCGATTCCCTCTGGTCCGTCGGTCCTTTCGCAATCCCGAAATTCTCACTTCCCGATTTCAGCAACAGCAAGATAGTCTGGGCTTCCATCGCCGCAATCATGCCCATCGCCATTGCGACGATCCCCGAATCCACAGCTCATATGTATCAGCTTGACATCTATGTAAATGATGTTGCAGAGAAGAAGGGCTTAAAGAAATACAATCTTATTGAGCGTCTGCATATGAACCTTATCGGCGACGGTATCGGCGATATGATTACCGGTTTAATCGGCGGTCCCGCAGGCACCAACTACGGTGAGAACATAAGCACAATGGCAATCACCAAGGTATTCTCCGTTCCGGTTCTTATGGTTGCAGCTGTAATCGCAATGGTTATTTCCTGCTTCACACCCCTGATTAAGGTCATTTACGGCATTCCTCTTGCAGTTATCGGCGGCCTTGAAATCTACCTCTTCGGCGCTATCGCCGCACAGGGTATCGCAATTATGATAGACAAGAAGGCCGATATGTTCTCCGCTAAGAATATCGCAGTTATCGCTACAATTATGATAGTCGGCCTCGGCGGCCAGTATGTTTACGGCGGCAACATTCCGTTCTTCGGTCTGAATATCCCCTGCATCGCAGGCGCAGCAATTTTCGGAATCATTCTCAATGCTATTCTCAGCATCGGAGAAAAGAAGCAAGCTAATTAACCTTTAACAGATACAAAAAGAGCGATAACCTTTACGGGTTATCGCTTTTCTTTATGTTTACCGCAGACCTAATCCGATGCTACTACCTCAATAACAGGTGAAGTGAGAATGCCCATGGGCTTGATTCTGTACTCATAGCACCAGTTTTCGCCCTTGTGATACCAGTTTCCGGGCGAAACATAGGTCATAGAGGTGTTAGCATTGTGCAAAGAGGAGAAGGTGTTGTGCCTGTTGCCGAAGCAAAGGAATTCGATTCTATGCTTGCCGCCTTTTACACCGTTGATTCTCAGCTTGTAGGGTGAGAACACGATTTTACCCGCCTCGTCTCCGTCAATGAAAACCTTCAGCAATGAGCCTCTGTACTGATTTGCCCTTATAATAAGGTCGCAGTCGGGCACGTCAATGTCGACGAAATAGCTCAGATTGCCGCCGTAGAAGGGGAGTCCCTGCGGGGTAATATCGGAAAAGCCGATTTTATTGCTTGCGGGCAAAATGGTCTTTTCGCAGCCTCTGACCGCTACGTCAAACTCGCCCAAGAGATAAGCATATTCGGTGGATATCCTTGCTGTAATCGGCATGACAAGCTCAAGTGTGTTCAAGCCCTTTCTTATCGGCGGAAGCTTCACCGTTTTTATATCGAGGTCGGTGAAATAGCCTGTAAATTCTACGGGGAATTCCTGACCGTTGAGCTTGCCGCTTACAAGCTCCTCTACGGCAAGCAGCGGTGAGGGGACCTCACATTCAGATGGAATCTCATATCTGAACGTGACAAAGTTCTTAGCCGGCTCGTCGGGCAATACCCATGGCTGGGTGCCGCCGCCGTCTGCGCTCGGATAGCCGAGTATCTTGCGACAGGCAAGGTCTATTCTGAGCATTTCCTCCTTTGGCTGCCATTCGCCGTCGTTCAGCTTCCATTCGGCTGAATCGAGGATATAGACATTCGGCTCGGCACGCTTGTAGCTGACAGGCTCCTTAAAGTCTATTGTTTTTATGACTTTGTCCGTTTCTTCTGCCGTCTGTACACTTTCGGACTTTTTATTCTTATTCAGCTTGATTAACAGGCTGTCATGGCCGTGAATAATCCTGTTTATAACCGTTTTGCCGTTTGAGTAGCAGCAGTTTAATTCACTGACAGAGCCGGTCAGGGTATCATACAATTCAGGTGCGTATTCGCCCTTAATGCTGATTATATCGTCAAACGGCTCGATTGCATCGGGATTTTTCGCCTTAGTGCCGTGAACAATAAACAGCCAGAGGCAGTCAGCGTCCTCACGAAGCTGATGAATCAGATTGCCCGTGCTGTCGCCGTCCGTGTTGATAATTGAAACCACCTTTTCGTCTGCGACAGCCCTTGCAAGTGAGTGCTTGCTGAACTGCACCTTCATTGCCCTTTCGGAAAGTCTTATTGCCCTGTCCGATTTCTCTGCATCCACAAGTGAGGGAACCTCACCGGCAAAAATCAGCTTTCCGCCTCTGTTTACAAAGGCCTCGAGGCGCTCAAGAGTTGTGGAGCGTATGGTCTTCATCGGCGGAACAATTATCGTCTCATA
>JAAYOZ010000123.1 GCA_012520115.1 Clostridiales bacterium
CCGCCGCCCGCCTCTGTCAGCTGCTAATCCTCACCGACGAAATCCCGCCGGCTCAAGGTCACGGCAACAAACACACCACGCTCCCGCTGCCATGTTTTGCACCGCATCGGGTAAAACAAGAAATCTTTAGACTGAAATTTCGAGTGCGTGCGAATAAAAAACCGAATATTCCATTTAGTTATCTATTTTAGTCTAAATTTTTGTGAATATTATTCACAAAATGAGTTGACAGTTTAGCATTTTAAAATTATAATATCATAAAAGTAGTAAAATCCGGCAAATTGAATAAAATTCTGCGAGATTAGAGAGGAAAACTATGGAAAACTTAAAATGGGAGATTATTGAAACCGAAATCCTTGTTGATGATTCTCAGTTTTATAAGACCTATGGAGTGAAAGTAGCGGACCTTAAGGGCTTTGAATTTACTTATTCGGATGTATCTTTATCACGGAAGGATGTACAGCGACTTGTCGACAGAGTCGGGAAGATGGATATCTCCACGGTGCATCTTCGTGATATCGTACTTGATTATATTGAAGAGCTTGCGGGCGTGGATATTTACTCCTTCAATAACCCGTCTTCAAGCAAAGTCCTGTTAAAAGCTTAAAGCTGCAGCTTACGCCGCAGCCAAAACTTTGCCCTGTTTACGGTTTTTATTCTTCCGTTTGCTTTCCTAAGAATGATGCCGCAACCTGAGCCAGTTTTATATCGGTTTGGGACGGTGCCGTTCCGCTTTCGTTGAACAACAGAACCACGCTGCCTGATACATCTCCGCCGCCGATAATCGGGTACACGATAGCGGCATTGCGGTCTAAGCCCTCTATTGCGGAGAACGGCTGAGAATCCGATGTTGCAATATAGCTTGAGCGGTTCTCCATAATCTGTTCAAGCGATGAAGTTACTCTTCTGTCAAGCGTGTCTTTTTTCGATACGCCCACACAGGAGATAACATGGTCACGGTCTGTTATGATAACCGGCATATTCGTTGCCCTGTATAAAACCTCCGCATACTGCGTGGTAAACTCAGAAAGCTCTCCCATGGGGGAGTATTTTTTAAATATGACCTCGCCGTCCGATTCTGTATAAATTTCAAGAGGGTCGCCCTCACGTATTCTCATTGTTCTTCTTATTTCCTTAGGAATTACAACACGACCTAAATCATCTATCCTTCTCACAATTCCTGTGGCTTTCATAATTTTTCCTCCAACCTGTACGTAGTTGACCGCTTAAAAGCGGTTTTATTTGTCTTAATTTCAAAAATATTGTTTGCACTAAAAAGGGAATTATGCCAATTTAATAATTAGTTTTATTTGACAATTTTCGAGTGCTTTTTACCGATAATAACAATAAAACCTGCCCGATTTGGCCTATTTATTCTTAAAACCAAAGATATTATCCGCTGATTTTCAGGCGATAATACGGTAGAATATTTGATTTTCATTGTGACAAAGTAATATTGACTTGCCAGTAAAAAATGGTTATTATGAAATCAAGCTTAATAAAAGGAGAATAATTATGACAAAATATGTTTGTGCTGCATGTGGTTATGTTTATGATCCCGAAATCGGCGACCCTGATGGCGGAATAGCCCCCGGCACAGCCTTTGAGGACATTCCGGACGATTGGGTTTGCCCCATTTGCGGAGTTACCAAGGATATGTTTGAGGAAGAATAATTCCCCGGACAAGCAAATCACGTTTGCAGCAATTCTGCTGTAAAAGACAAAGCGGCAGAATTCTGCCGCTTTTGTTTCTCTATGAAAGGGGGAGGCAAAATGTCAATAATAGATTCAATCAAAAAAAGGCGCAGCTTTTATTCAATAAGCAGCGAACTGCCCGTTTCCGTCGGCAAGGTGGAGGAAATCCTGAAGGAGGCGGTAATGCACGCCCCCAGTGCCTTTAATTCACAGAGCGCAAGAGTGGTGCTTCTCACGGGCGAAAATCACAAGGCCTTCTGGGAAATGGTCAAAAGCGCAATCAAGAAAATTGTATCAGAGCAGGCTTTCGTCACAAGCAGCGCTAAGATTGATTCCTTTGCCGCAGGATACGGCACGATTCTGTTCTTTGAGGACAGGGCGGTAGTCAAATCCCTTCAGGGCGCATTCCCGCTCTATAAGGACAATTTCCCGGTCTGGTCAGAGCAGTCCTCGGGCATGCTTCAGTTCATAGTCTGGACGGCCCTTTGCGAGCTGGGACTCGGCGCCTCTCTTCAGCACTATAATGAGCTTGTCGAAGACGAAGTTAAGGAAAAATGGGGCTTCTCGTCCGAGTGGAAGATTATAGCCCAGATTCCCTTCGGCAACAGAACGGAAGAAGCAGGGGAGAAGGTCTTTCTGCCCGTCGAGAACAGGCTTTTCATCCTTTAATCGGGCGATATTGCCTGTAGAGAAATCAGCTATTGACAATATTTCAAACAAGCATTATACTTTTATCGAATCAGCAGGACGCTGGGAGCTCTTTCCTCGTGTCCTTATTTTTTTAATGTAGCAATCTTTCTTTTGAAGGAGAGGTATTTATGAAGGATATACCCGCACTTTACGGCAGCAAGGTTTTTAATGACGCCGTAATGCGGCAACGGCTTCCCAAAGACACATATAAGGCACTGAGGCGCACTATAAAGACAGGTGTGCCGCTTGACCTTGACCTTGCGAATGTGGTGGCAAGCGCAATGAAGGACTGGGCAGTGGAAAACGGGGCGACCCACTTTACGCACTGGTTCCAGCCCATGACAGGCGTTACCGCTGAGAAGCACGACAGCTTTATAAGCCCTATCGGTGACGGAAAGATAATCATGGAGTTTTCGGGCAAGGAGCTGATAATCGGTGAGCCTGATGCCTCCAGCTTCCCCTCAGGGGGCTTAAGAGCCACCTTTGAGGCAAGGGGATATACCGCATGGGACCCGACCGTAAATACCTTCATAAAGGACAAGACGCTGTTTATTCCCTGCTTTTTCTTCTCCTTCAGCGGCGAGGCACTGGACAAAAAGACCCCGCTGATTCGCTCGATTGACGCTATAAATACCGCCGCCCTTCGTGTGCTGAAGCTCTTCGGCACAAAGGCAGGCAGGGTTATCACCACCGTCGGAGCAGAGCAGGAATACTTCCTTATTGACGAGAAATTCCTTGAAAAGCGCCCCGACTTAAAATACTGCGGCCGCACCCTTTTAGGCGCAAATCCCCCTAAGGGACAGGAGCTTGAGGACCATTATTTCGGCGCCTTAAATGCCCGTGTAGCCGCCTTTATGCAGGAGCTTGACGAGGAGCTATGGAAGCTCGGCATACCCGCAAAAACCAAGCACAACGAGGTTGCTCCCGCACAGTATGAGCTTGCATGCAGCTATTCTGATGCAAACACCGCCAGCGACGGCAACCAGATTATTATGATGGTTATGAAGGACGTTGCGAAGCGTCACGGCCTTGTCTGCCTGCTTCACGAAAAGCCCTTTGCGGGCGTGAACGGCAGCGGCAAGCACAACAACTGGTCACTGGCAACGGATACGGGCGTAAACCTGCTTGAGCCGGGCGAAACCCCCGGTGAGAACGCCCAGTTCCTGCTCTTCCTCACCGCCGTAATCAAGGCAGTGGACGAGCATCAGGATTTGCTCAGGGTGTCCGCCGCCAGCGCAGGCAACGACCACCGCCTCGGCGCAAACGAGGCGCCCCCCGCAATCATCTCTATGTTCATCGGAGAGGAGCTTGCGGCAATCCTTGATTCGATAGAGAACCACGAAAG
Organism: Clostridiales bacterium; assembly: GCA_012520115.1. Taxonomy (GTDB): domain Bacteria; phylum Bacillota; class Clostridia; order Oscillospirales; family Acutalibacteraceae; genus DTU053. Next base: position 3,731 of record JAAYOZ010000123.1, read on the forward strand.
CTATCAGGCCTGCGGCAGGGGAGAGATTAGGATTTGCTCCTCGGTACTGCCCGCACTGCCCAAGGATTCCACCGACCGCAACAGAACCTCACCCTTTGCCTTCACCGGCAATAAGTTCGAGTTCAGGATGCTCGGCTCCGCCTTCTCTATTTCCGGCCCGAACATCATACTTAATACGATAGTAGCAGACGCCCTTACGGAGTTCGCCGAAGTCCTCGAAAAGGCAGACGATTTCGAGACCGCCCTGAATGAGCTTATCGAGGAAAATATCAGAAAGCACAAGAGGATAATCTTCAACGGCAACAACTACTCGGAGGAGTGGACGAAGGAGGCCGAAAGGCGAGGCCTTTTGAATTTACGTTCTACGGTCGACGCACTGCCGTACTTTGTTGAGCCTAAGAATGTAGAGCTGTTTAAAAAGCACAGGGTCTTCAGCGAGAGCGAGCTTTTCTCAAGGTATGAAATCCTCCTTGAGAATTACAGCAAGACGGTCAATATCGAGGCTCTGACAATGATTGAAATGGTCAATAAGGGCGTTATTCCCTCGATGATTGCCTATGAAACCTATGTGGCTAAGGCTGCTTCGCTTATGAAGTCCATCGACGCAGGACTTTCAGTCGACGCTGAGGTTAAGCTCTTAAAGAGAATCACCGCCCTCGGTGACGCAATCTATGAGAGCCTCTCAGAGCTTGAGAGCATTATGTCCGAGGTGGGCAAGGTGACAGGCCAGCTTGAGCTTGCAAGGTACTACCACTCAAAGGTCGTGCCCGCTATGGACAAGCTAAGAGAAGCGGTGGACAACCTTGAAACTATCGTCGGAAACGAATTCTGGGCATATCCCGATTACGGTCAGATACTTTTCGGAATCGAATAATCAAAAAAAGAAGCCGTATGCGTTTTGCATACGGCCTTTTCTTTATCAGTTTTGCTCTGACAGAGCGATAAGCTCCGGCATAGCCTTTTTTATAGCCGCCCAGTAGGGCTCGTCAATCAGCCAGACTCCGCTCATCAGATATATGTTCTTTATCCCGTTCTTGACCTCTATCCGCATCTTCTCTACCATGTTTTCGGGGGACAGTGCCCTTGCGGGGAAAACGGTGGTCTCGCTGTATGTTTTGCTTACGTCGCCTATCAGTTCCTTATGGGTCAGAAGGCTCCTTATAAGCCCGCTCTTGCCTTCCTCTCTTTCAAAATCCTCATCCCGGAAGTTGCCCTCGCCGACCCTGAAAAAGGTCCCGGGCAGCTCCTTTTTTATAAGAGGAATATCAATACCGTTTCTTCTCTTGCCGCCCTGAGCCACCATAATACCGCTTGTAAGACCCTCATGGGTGACCGCTTTAAGAAGCTTCACTACGGCATTGCAGTTGTGAGCGGTCCAGGCCTCTGTAAGCTCCTCATTGCTTTCGGACCGCAAAAGGGTATGCAGGGTCTGCCTGTCATAGTATGTGCCGAACTCCTCGGCGAAGCTTTTGAGGCACTTTTCGCAGAAGCAGCCGCCGATTATCCGTGAGGTGGAGGAGGTGCGAAGGTCGTCGTCATAGAAAATCTTAGTCATTCCTATGTCTCTGAGCTGTCTTGCGGCCTCGGCATTGTCCTTAATCATTACGTCATCGATAGCGGCGCAGAAGTATGTGTTTCTGCCCTCGCCGTCAACCCTGTAATGCCAGGTGTCGGGTATGGTAAGGTCAGTATGGCTCGAAATATCGCCGTCAAGGGCGTTTCCCGGATGCCCAACAGGAAGGGAAATGGCTCTGTTTACAGTGAATCCCTCGGATACAAGGTACTTATTTGCAGCTTCGATTTCAGCTAAAGTAGACTCAAACCTGCCGTAGAAATAACCGAACAGCCACAGAGTTTCAACGCCGGTGTCACGCATTATAGGAAGCATATCCCTCATCTTTCGGTCATGCAGAACCCTGTGTGCGCTTACATTATAGTTTAGATTAAGTTTAACGCTCATAACTTACCCCTATGTCAGTTTTTTCTTAGTGTATCACAAAAAGAAAAGCTTTCAAAGTGTCTGAGAAAAAAGAAATGTCAACTGCGCCGCCCAATTAAAAATCGCCTGTAAACGCCCTTTAAAGGCGCATTTATTAATGTTTATAATTTCATTCTTGTTAACCCAAAAGGCAAATAAACAGCCCCTGTGCTTTCACACAGGGGCTATCTTTATTTAGCTTAGAGTCTGCCGAGATTCCTGAAGAAGTTGAGTATCTTCTCGAAGAACTCTCTGATCCTTGCGAAGAACTTTAACAGGCCGCTGGATGCGAGACCGTCCTCATCGAAGATGTCTTCGAAGTTATCGTTGAGAAGCTGAGCAATAGCCTTGCCTATGTTCCTCATAATCTCAGAGTCGGAGTTCGTCAGTAAGCCTATGATGTTCTTCCACTCTTTATTAATCTGGTCGAGGATGTCGTTTGCTCCGCTTGAGCCCTCGTCGATACCGACGAATACATAGTACAGAGTGCCCATTACCGTATCCTGACCGTTAGGATCATCGAGATAATCTGCGAGAGTCTCGACTAATGCAAGTACATACTTCCTTGTATCCGGGCTGATGCTGTCTTGTTCTCTGATGATATTCTTGACTGCCTCAATGTTATCACCGTAGGACATGAACCTGATGCCCAGTCTGAGGAGTGTTGTTACCATATCGCCTGCGTCAGCCTGCGGAGCATATTCCATTGTGTATGCTGTCAGGCCGTTAGCGGACTGATAGGAAACGATAGTACCGACTGCAAGCTCATTGATAGCATTGCCTGTAAGCTCTGTGAAGGAGAAGCCTGTGCTTGCTGCAACTTCGTCAAGGAGCAGTTCGTAGAGTGTCTGGAAGTTGTACTCGTCAAGTCTGATGCCGAGCAGCTCATAGAGGTCAATCTCAATCATGGGCTTGATTGCATCAAGGATTCCGTATACGGGATGCAGAATGTTCTTGAATGCAGTGTCAAGACCGTTGGAGTTGACGAAGTAGATGATGCCGGGCAGCATGTCGAGTACTTCATCAGCGGGAGCTGCGAGTATCTCGTCTACTCTTGCAAAGAGAGGAGTGAGTATGGAGATAAGCAGGTTGTTCGGGTTCTCGTCAACTGCTGCATAGTACTCAGCAGGTGTGAGAAGGTTCTCTACCTTCAGAGCCTCTAACAGCGGGATGAGACCGTAAGCGTAACCCTCTGCACCGAGGAAGGTGACAGCGTCGTCGCCGTTCTCGTCTACGAAGAAGGAGATATCCTTATCGCAGAGCAGCCACTCGAGAATCGGGTTCAGCGGTGAGAGTACTTCAGCAATTGCTGCTATGAAGCCTGCTCTGTCGCCATGCTCGAAGCCCCAGTCATAGTCGGGACCGTACTGGTTCCAGTGGTTCAGGTCAATGCCGAAGATCTCCTTAATGAGAGCCTTTGCATGTTCGCCTGCTTCGAACTCATCAATCTGTGATACGAAGTCCTGAATCATTTCGACAATCGCATTGACATTTTCAGCTGTGTAGATGTTGCCGTTTGCAAGGTCAGCAATTATGTCGTTAAGTGATGTAAGGATCTCGCCGTTTTCGCCTTCAATGCCTAAGAGTTCGACGACATTGTCAACTACTTCTGCGAAGTTGTTGGCGATGTAGTCTGCCTTCTGCTTGGTCCACAGTCTGCCGTATGCGGGCTGCTGTGCGAAGATTTCGGAGGAGGTGAGTGCCGAGAAGACTACGCCGGTGTCAGCATATTCGGTGTTGTACCAGCTGATTGCCTGCATCGGGAACTCCTGAAGGTTCAGAACACCGAGTACTACGTCATAGGTGTCATCGCCTACCATATCCCTGAGGATAGCTTCGTTCTCTTCGCTCTTAATTACCTGAAGGAGTAAGCAGAAGATGATTGTAATCAGGTCGCCACGATGTTCGTCAGCGGAGTAATCCATACGGATTGCACCCATGCCGTTAGCACTGGTGTAGACCGTAAGGTCACCGAGCCAGAACGTAGACATAAACTCGCCGATAGCAGCGTTCAGGTCAAGTCCTGTCTCCTGCTCGAGGATGTTGAAGATACCTGTGAAGGTGAGGTCATCGACCGAGAAGCCGAGGAGCTCATCAAGTGAGGTCTCAAGTACAGGAGCTACTGCGTCGAAGATGTTGAGAACAGCGTGGAGTGTATTCTTAAGTGATACGGGAATACCGTTTGCATTGATGAAGTACATAAGGTTCGGGATGATTGCAAGTACTTCGTCAACGGGGTTAGCAAGGATCGTGTCAAGCTTTGCAAGGATGGGCTCAAGGATTGCTTTGAACCTTACGGTTGTCTGAGCATCATCAGCGATTGCGGCCTTAACCTCAGCAGGAGTAAGAACGCCTTCGCAGCCGAGAGCCTCAAGGAGCGGTACCAGACCGTATGCGTATCCGTCAGCGCCCTTGACCATTATGATGTCTCTGCCTTCCTCGCCGGAAACCTCTGAGCCGGTGAAGAAGTTGTAATCATCACCGTAGAGCAGCCAGTCGAAGAGTTCGCCAAGCGGCAGAAGGATTGTGCAGAGTGCATCTATGAAGGATTCTCTGTCGGTTACGCCCCAGACATGGTCGTAATCGTAATTGTCCCAAGCTGTCAGGTCAAGCTCAAGTACAACACCGAGTTTGTCGAGCAGGACTCTGTCAATATCAGCTATAAGATCCTTGAATACTTTAAGGAGTGAGTTAACGATTTCGTCGTTGTAGATGTCAACCTCGCCTGCAATCATCTCGGAGAGTGATGCATAGTCGTCATCGATAGACCTTATTACGGAGTCAACGATGTCAGCAAGGTTAGCATCAAGGTAGTCAGCTGTTGCTTCTGTCCAGTTGTTCGGATAGGTCAGGTAAACGATTGAACGCTCGGGAAGCTCGATGTCGGAGTCGCCGTAAAGCGGGCCGGTGAAGTCGGAATCGAACCAGATCCAGTTAATCTCTTCCATATCGGCAATTTCGCCGTCAAAGAGACCGATTACTGCCGGAAGGATGCCGTCTGTGCCGAGCATCTCGTCAAGTATTGCACCGTTGTTTCCGTGAGTAACAACCTCAAGAAGCATTGTGAGTACGCAGGTGAATACGTCAACATTGTCAAGTACACCGTAGGTTCTGTAAGCTGTCAAACCGTTTGCGGAGGTGTAGGGCATTGCAACTCTTGTGAACAGGTAGTCGAAGGTGCCGCCGAGTATGTCTGCGAACTCAAGACCTTCGCCGAACTGATCCTCAAGCAGGTTAAGAATCCACGGTAGTGAGATGTCAAAGATCATTCCGAACTCGAACTTGAAGTCATCGTCGGGTTCCTCAGGATCCTCAGGCTCTGTGGGCTCTGTCGGGTCTGTGGGGTCTGTGGGTTCTGTGGGTTCTGTCGGTTCGGTAGGATCTGTCGGATCAGCTGTTGTTGTCTCTGAGGGCTCTTCGTCGTCATCATCGTCATCTTCAAAGAGCGATGCAATGAGGTCACGGAGAGTCGTTGCAAGGCTGGCAACAGTATCAACCGTAAACAGATCGCCTAACAGGCCTGTGAGAAGATCTGAAACTGATGTGAAGTCCTCATCATCGATGAATGTCTTAATAATGTCTTCTAAGCCGTCATAGATATCCTGAGCCTTTTCCTTTGTCCAGCGGTTGCCGTAGGTCAGGTAAACCACTGAAGGTGAACCTTCGGGATCTGCGTTCTGGGTGTACTTCCAATCCATCTGAGCCATGTCATATCTCTGCGGGTTGAGTAATTCGATAATTACCGCAATACCCTTGCCCGGGTCGGCGCCGAGGCCTTCAAGAATGACATCCGTGTCAAGATCGGGAAGATCACCGTCGATAAGGTCTTCAAGTGTAATGTCAATTATCGGACGTACTGTGTCAAGCAGTACATAGAGCGGATACAGTACATTGTTGATTGTTGTCTGAACGCCGCCGCTGTCGATGAAGTGGAGCAGTGAAGGCAGTATCTGGAGTACTTCGCCTATCGGGTCTGCTGCGATTTCATCAAGTCTTCCAAGCAGCGGGTTGATAACAAGCTCAAGTGCTGCTGTCGGGTCTGCTGCTACTGCTGCCTCATACTCGGCCTTTGTCATCAGGTTCTTTGTGCCGAGTGCTTCAAGCAGCGGTACAAGACCGTAAGCATATCCGCTGTAACCGTTGATATTGATAATCGGGTTGCCGCTCTTGCCTTTGAAGATTTCGAGGTTGTCGCCTGCAAGAAGCAGATTAAGCAGCGGTGACAGCGGCTCAAGAACTTCAAGGAGAGCGCCTGCGAAGCCTTCCTTGTCGCCATCCTCAAAGCCGAAGTCATAGTCATCGTCATACTTGTTCCAGGCATTGATGTCAAGGCCGATTTCGTTGAGCAGCTTATCAAGGATATCAGGTACTTCAAATGTTACAGGCTCTGTTGTGGGCTCTGTGGTCGGGCCTGTTGTGGGCTCGGTCGTCGGACCGGTTGTCGGCTCGGTTGTCGGCTCGGTTGTCGGCTCGGTTGTTTCCTCTTCCTCATCATCGCCGCCTAACAGATCGCCGATCGAGCTTAAGAAGTCTGGGTTCTTAATTGCATCGAGAATGAACGTAAGCAGATAGTAGAACACGTCGGCCTTGTCTGCCTTGATGTTATATCTCTGTCCTGCGGGAAGGCC
>JAAYOZ010000124.1 GCA_012520115.1 Clostridiales bacterium
CCCTTTATGACAAGTGCTAATATACCCTTTTTATAGTTTTCGGGCGGATTTGTGTTCATTGAAAGGCCGAGAGTTTCGCCGTAGGTCATACAGCCGCCGAGGTACATTCCCATAGCGCCCACTGCGGAAAGCACGAAGAAATTCTCTCTTAAAACCTCGGACGTGGAGAAAAGCGCAATAACCATACCCATTATGGCACCGGGCAGCATTGCTCCCTTTTCACCGCCGATAATGGTGCCTCTCATGCCCCAGCCATAGGAAACGCCAATCATAGCGAGCGCTAAGAATAAAAACGCAGTAGAAAAATCCATAAACAAATATCCTCCAAAGATTTTGAAAAAAGCTTAAAGGTCGATTCCCATGGCTACGCCCATTTTTGTGATGGCAAGCTCCTTAAAGCCGTATTTTTTATAAAAGTTCCTGCCCTGTTCGTTTGTCGCACCGACGACCAGCATAAGGCCCGGCTTTACACCCTTTGCCTTCAGGTGGTTAATAAGTGCATCCATAAGCCTTGTGCCGATACCAAGACGCTGATAATTCGAGTCGATGTCTATGTGCAGATGTGCGGGATAGTTTTTCATCCACAGTGCGTGTGAGAGCATATCGAGCTTTGCCTCGCAGTATTTTTTGAAGCTTATAGTCCTTGCCTGCGGGATGTAACGCTTGTTAAATATCTTTCTGTACTTTTTATAGTCCTCGCTGCAGATAATGTAGCCGACAGCTTCATCGTTCTCGTTGACGGCGACAAAGCAGTTTTCCGGCTCCTGCTCTATATAGTAGTTGCAGTACATAATAAGAATATACCTCTTTGCCTCAAGAGGCTTGTCTGCATGACCTGCGTTGTCAATGCAGATTTTCTGGACGGCATGTCTGTACTTGTCCTCGTACGGTTTGATTGTGATTACCGGCTTGTTATCCATATTACCCCTCCGTATTATGTGAATCCTGTATTTCAGAACAATTATATATGAAGCTTTGTTGCTTGTCTACTTTAAAAGTCTTTTTCGGTTGATAACTTTAGATTATTGCTGTATGATATATTCAATCGAAATGGGAGGATTTGTTTATGAGGGATTTGACAAAGTGCATTCACTCGGGATATGTGCCGAAAAACTCGGAGCCGAAGAATGTTCCGATAGTTCAGAGCACCACCTATGTTTTTGATTCCACCACGGAGGTGGGCAGCGTCTTTGACGAGCCGACCAAGGCACTGATATATTCAAGATTTGCAAATCCGACGGTCATGGCTGTCGAGGGTAAAATAGCCGACTTAGAGGGCGGCGTGGGCGCAATGTGCACCTCCTCCGGTCAGGCGGCGACGCTGATTACGGTGCTCAATCTCTGCAAGGCGGGCGACAGCATTGTAAGCACCTCGCAGATTTACGGCGGCACCTTTAACCTCTTTGCTGTAACGCTGAAGAAATACGGCATTGACTGCATTTTTGTGGACTGCGATGCTTCTGAAGACGAAATAGACGCAGCAGTCAAGGAGAATACAAGGCTTATCTTCGGCGAGACCATAGCAAACCCGGCGCTGACGGTTTTTGATTTTGACAAGTTCTCAAGGGTTGCCAAGAAGCACGGCATACCCCTTGTAATAGACAATACCTTTGCCACGCCCGTACTCTGCAAGCCCTTTGAGTACGGTGCGGACATCGTTGTTCACTCCACCTCGAAGTACATGGACGGCCATGCGGTGCAGGTGGGCGGCGTTATAGTCGACAGCGGCAATTTTGACTGGACAAACGGCAAGTTCCCGGATTTTACGGAGCCTGACGAGTCTTATCACGGTATCAGGTATGTCGAGCGTTACGGCAAGGCGGCCTTTATTATAAAAGCGAGAATGCAGCTTATGCGTGACTTCGGCGCATACCCGTCCGCAAACTCCGCCTTCTTACTGAATCTCGGACTTGAAACGCTGGCTCTCAGAATGGAGCGCTACTGCGAGAACGCTAAGAAGGTTGCTGAGTATTTTGCCGCTTCGGATAAGGTTGAGAGGGTGTCATACCCGGGTCTTGAGGGCGACAGGTATTATCCCTTAACTCAGAAATATTTAAAGGGCGCAAGCGGAGTCATCTCCTTTGTAATAAAGGGCGGCAAGGAGAACGCAATTAAGTTCATGGACGGCCTGAAGCTGGCCTCAATTGAAGTGCATGTGGCGGACATCCGCACATGCGTGCTGCACCCGGCAAGCGCCACACACCGACAGCTTACTGACGAGCAGCTTGTGGCTGCGGGCATAAACCCCGGACTTATCCGCTTCTCGGTTGGACTTGAGGACATAGATGACATCATAGAGGACATCGAGCAGAGCTTCAGCAGGATATGAAAAGTAAAGGACTCCCTTCCGGGAGTCCATTTTTAATCGACCGCTATTTTTACGACTACCTTTTTGACCTTTTCCGGTTTGTCAACCTTTATGTTGGGCATATGGGCATCCTGCGGGAAAAGCAGGGTGAAATAGCCTTCGGTCATAGGCAGCCATAGTGTCGGCTCGCCGTAATAAAAGGCTATGTCGCCGCCTTCTGAGAATTTTTCCGATTGAACTGCCAGCCCGTCGAGCTCTGACCAGCCGATATATTCTTTGCCGTAAAGAACTGCCTGAAGGTCGATGTATTTTCTGTGAGCTTCCAAATATCTGCCCTCTCTGTCCACGCTTTCGTACTCCTGCGCCATAAGGAACAGCCTGTCGCCGTCAAGGTAGATTTTCTCCTCTGTATATTCTCCCGAGGCTACCTTTTCTATTGCGAGCAATATAGTTTCCGCATCGGGAATTAAGCTTGAATACTTGCTTAAATTGCTGAGTCTGTCAAAAATCATAATTACTCTCCTCTCTTTGAAAATATAATAGTGCTTTTAAGCTGCAATGGCAATAGGGCGCATAAATAATAAGGAAATCAGCCCGTGCACAAAAGCACACAGGCTGATTTAAGGGAAAGAAGAGCGCTATCTGTTTAAAGGAAAGATTACCGTGAGCAACATTTTAAACTGCTCCTTGGCGTAAACGGCGTGGGGCTTTTTTGCGGGCATGACAATGGTTTCGCCGGCGTTCAGTACATGCTTTTTGCCGTCTATGGTTATCTCGCCCTGACCGTCAAGGCAGATGACCATTGCGTCCCCGTCGGAGGCGTGGGTGCTGATTTCCTCGCCCTTGTCGAAGGCAAAGAGGGTCACGCTGTGGTGCTGATTCTGGGCTAAGGTCTTGCTGACTATCTGTCCGGGCTGATACACTACCTCGTCAAGGAGTGAAATAGGGGTTTCGTGGGGGATGTTCTTAATATACTTTTCCATAGTCCTTCTCCTATTCGTCTAAGATTTCACCGTCCGTGGATATGGTTACGACCTGCCAGGGAATCATCTTGCCGCTGTTTTTAAGGGCGGTTATGGCCGCATTGGCTATACCTGCGCAGCAGGGCACTTCCATTCTGACAACGGTTACGCTCTTGATGTTGTTGTTTCTTATTATTGCCTCAAGCTTTTCGGAATAATCGCCGCTGTCGAGCTTCGGGCAGCCGATTATCGTAATGTGGTTCTTGATAAAACGCTCGTGGAAGTCACCGTAGGCGAAGGCGGAGCAGTCCGCCGCTATGAGCAGCCTTGCGCCGTCAAAGTAGGGGGCGTTTACGGGAACGAGCTTTATCTGAACGGGCCACTGCATGAGCCTGCTTTCACGGGCTTCTGCGGGTGCGCTTACTTCAGTCTTTTCTTCTGTTCTTTCAAGCTTCTTTGACTGTGTGCCGGGGCAGCCGCAGGGCAGGTCGGGGGCCGGCTTTACCTCGGGCCTCTTGATTGCATGGGCGTTGCTGCCGGGGCAGCCGCCGAAAAGGGGTCTCTTTACGGGGGTCAGTTCGGGCTTTTTGTTTTCCGCTTGCTTTTCTTCCATTTTGGCCTTTACTGCTTCCTCGTCATAGGCTGCCGCCTCCCTCTCCTCAAAGGAAATTGCGCCTGTGGGGCATACGGGCAGGCAGTTGCCCAGTCCGTCGCAGTAGTCGTCCCTTAAAAGCTTTGCTTTGCCGTCTACAATTCCTATTGCGCCCTCGTGGCAGGCATCTGCGCAGAGTCCGCAGCCGTTGCACAAATCTTCATCTATCTTTATTATCTTTCTTATCATTTGTAATTGTCTCACTTTCGTTAATAGTAAATATCACTTGACCTTACAATCATAATCTACTATAATCAAAGCAAAGAATCGGTTGTTTTTACAACGAAAATGAGGAAATTATGAAAGAATATATAAATTTATTAACTAAACACCCTTTGTTTAACGAAATTTCCGAGCAGGATATCTATTATTTGCTCGAGTGCCTTAGCGCAAAGAAGAAAAGCTTTAATAAAGACGAGGTCATATTTGAGGCGGGCGACAGTCCGGAGGCTGTGGGGATAGTGATGTCCGGCTCAGTCTATGTGGTGCAGGAGGATTACTGGGGAGGCCGGAACATACTCTCCGTCATAGGGAAAGGCGGCATCTTCGGTGAGGCCTTTTCGTGCGCCGACGCTAAGGCTCTGCCCGTTTCGGTGCTCTCACGGGAGGATTCCGATATCCTGTTAATCGACTGCAAAAAAATCCTCACGACCTGCTCCTCAGCCTGCGTTTTCCATACCTCGCTTATCAAAAATCTGATGAAGGTGCTGGCTAATAAGAACATCTTCCTGACACGCAAGATGGAGCATATTACAAAGAAGACCACAAGGGAGAAGGTTCTGTCCTTTTTGTCCGAACGTGCTGTGACTGAGGGCAAAAACACCTTTCAGATTGAATTTAACCGTCAGGAGCTGGCGGATTACCTCGCCGTGGACAGGAGCGCACTGTCATACACTTTGAGCAGGATGAAGGCTGAGGGCTTAATCGACTACCACAAAAACACCTTCCGCCTAAAAGACAAGGGCTATGAAAACTGATGACTCTCCGGTCGGTTTTGCCGCACGGGGTGAGCTTACATAAGTCGGGGAATCCCGACTTTTTTTGTAGATTTGTTAATACTTCGCTGTTATAATAGAGCGACATACAGGAATTTGAGGAGCGTTAGACTTGAACAATAAGAAAAATGATCCGAAATCGTTGATTATGATGATTTCATCTATGATTGTTTTCGGGTCAATAGGTATTTTCAGAAGGAATCTTCCCCTTTCCTCTGCGCTTATTTCCGCATCACGGGGTTTAATCGGAGGCTTGTTTATTCTTGTCTTTACTTTGCTTACAAGAAAAGGTGCCAAAGAAAGAATAGCGGCTCGCAAATTCTTCCTGCTTGCATTAACGGGAGCAGTCATCGGTATTAACTGGATGCTTCTGTTTGAATCCTTTAATCATACAACCATCGGTATCGCAATGCTTTGCTTCAATATGCAGCCCACGATAGTGGTTCTCCTGTCGCCGATAATATTCAAAGAGAGGCTGACGGCGAAAAAACTAATCTGTGCAGCAATTGCGATTTTCGGAATGGCTATGGTGTCGGGCGTAATCGGAAGCACAGAAGCGCAAAACGGCAGTTTTCTCGGAGTACAGCTTGGACTCATGGCTGCTGTCTGTTATTCCTTCGTAGTAATTATGAATAAGAAAATCGTCGGCGTAGATACATACCGGAAGACGACAATTCAGCTGTTATTCGCCGGAATAGTGATGCTCCCGTATCTTTTGCTGAAAGGAGGCTTCGGCAATGAGGTTTTCAGCCCCAAAACGATAATCCTGATACTGATATTGGGAATTGTCCACACCGGAGTCTCTTACCTTTTATATTTCGGCAGCATGGACGGCTTAAGAGCGCAGACCGTCGCAATTTCAGGCTATATTGAACCGGTTGCCGCTCTGGTGTTTTCCGCTCTGCTGCTAAAAGAGCCCTTGAGCGTTACCGGCTTTATCGGTGCCGTTATGATTATCGGTTCCGCCATAATCAGTGAATCAGGAGAACAGGGGAAATAACACGGATTCAGTCCGGTCGGTGAATACGCATTAAGCCGATATAAAAACGCCTTAGACTGCTAAGGCGTTTCTTTTTATTTGCTTTGTTCCCTGTCCTTAAGATGATACGACAGAACAGTATTATGGGTCTTTATTTTATCGATAATGGCAAAGACCTTTGTTTCAAGCTCGCTGCCCTCACTGTAATCTGCTGGGGCGACAAGGTTTACTCTGCCCTGCGTTATCAAATCGTTTGCTTCTTTTCTCTTATCTTTGGTATAAACCGCAATCGAGTGTCCGCCGTTTACCTTGCAGAGCTTCATGCAGGGCACATCCGTCAGACCGTCGCCTATGTAAATCATATTTTTGAAGGGGATACGTCTTTTCTCGTCCGGGGTATATTCGTTAAGGCTGTCATGGTCGTTGACGTCAAGGACGCCCTTGTTTATACGGTAAAGAAACTGAGTTTTACTCGTGTAGTTCACCGCCATGGCAGGCCATATGGGCACATTGTCCTCGTCATAGCAGAACTCGGCGGCGTATATCCTCTTAAACGCCCCCGCTATTTTTGTGCCTTCGATAATCTCCTTTATGCCCGATGAGATGATATAATGCTCGATTTCAAGACCTGCCGCACTCGCATAAGCATTGACCCGCCCGAACCAGCTTTCAACGCCGTCAAAGAACTTTACGCTCGCTCCCTGCCGTCTGAAAATGTCACGGGTTATGACCATTTTGCCTCGGCTTGCCTTCACCATATAATACATATAGGCAAGTATGGGGTCCATATTGTTTGCCATCTGAAGCTCCTCGCACTTGCTCCAGAAGGCGGCGGGGGTCATACCAAGCCCTTCGATGAAGGCGTATTCCTGCATATTGCCGGGTGACAGGGTTTTATCGAAATCGTACATTATGGCGACTGTCGGCTTATGACTCAATTAAGCTCCTCCTTTTTGAAAGCGGGCAAGGTATCTTGTTCTGCGGCGCTTACGTCACTTTTTCACATTATACCATAACGTAGAAATATAAAAAACCGCCTATTGGCGGTTTCTTATCTATTATTTTAGAATAAAGGCTTAGTCTTCGTCTTCGTCGCCGCCAACAAAAGCCTCATAAATGGACCTGAATATCTCTATTAAGCTGGTAAGGAAATCAACAAGAATCTGGAAATCGAACATTTTTTGCACCTCACTTTCAAAATCAAATATTTAATCAAAAAATTGATTATTCCTCTTCAGGAGCTTCTGTCTCTGCTTCACCATGAAGAGCAAGAAGGAATGCCTTGAGAGCTGCGAAGAAATCAACGATTGCCTGGATAATAACCTCGAAGTTCATATGTACACCTCCTTTTTTTTCGTTAAGGCTTTTGGTAGGCTTTACGATGTTTGGATAAAATCCCCACCAAGTCTTTCGTATAGAGATTAGCATATCAAATATTAAAATTCAATAGAATTGCGCCAAAACAGAGAAAATTTACAAGTATGCAAACATTGTGTAAAATTTGTATCATTCATATAAGAAACAAGCCCTTTTTTACCCTAAAATTAGTAGAAAAGACCCGTTCTTTTCATTTATCACAGAAAGAACGGGTCTTTTTAAGTGTTTTCTACCGCCAATTATTGCAGAAATGTTACATTTTATTTACGGACATTGAGCAGGATTATTTAATCAGCTTCGCCTTATACATAAAGTGTGCGGCAACTACCGCCACAATTACGCCAATCGGGATTAATAGGCCGACCTGCATCTGACCTGAGAACGCTAAGATGAGCAAAATTACCGCAAGGGGAGCTATAACCGTCTTGGGGTATTTGAGCAGATAGGCGGCTCCGATTGCGCCGAAGAGGGCGGGCAGCACATGGGCGAAGGCCGGTGCGAATACCGAGGTTTCGTCAGTGATTATCGGGATTATAGGTCTTAGGAAGAATACGCAAATCGCCACAATCACTATTGTTGCGATTGAGGAAGCGGCAATTGAGATTGTGGAGATGATCTCGCCTTCCTCGCTGGAGGGTTTAACCTTAGCTGCGTTCATTGCCGCAATGGCACAGGGCAGCTTGAGGTTTGAGATATCGCCCGTGATGAAGCTGATATACATGCCCCCCGTGCCGAGAAGCGGTGCGTAGGTCAGCACCTCGACCACGGCAGTGGGGTAATAGAGCATTGCTATGGGGATGAGTCCCTTTATTACAGCCGAAGGCTTAGGCCATGCGTTGTAGAAAATGCACATGGACAATGGCACGCCGATGAATACTATCAGGATGAACACCATGGAGAGTCTGCCGTAAAAGTGTACGGAATCGTTGTAATCTCTTACCTTTTTCATCTTAACCCCTCCATTCGAAGAATGCGATTTCAGGCGGCAGTATCTGAGCGGCAAGGATGACCATTCCCATGCCCGCAAACATGCTTATGGGCATTGCGAAGGCATCGAGCCATTTAATCTGCCTTTTGTCGGCGATTTTCTGGAGTATGAGCATGAATACCACCGATGAAATAAGGGCGGTTACGGAGAGTACGCCGGCGCCGTCGGTCAGCACATCGGGGCTTGTCTTTATATTGCCCTGACCTAAGATTGCCCTGCCCACAAAGGCGCTTATAAGTCCCACAAAAGCGGCGGAGGCTATGACATCGGCCCACTTTGTATCTTTTGCAAGGGTCTTGCCCATCTTCTTCTGTATGGTTTTAAGGAAAATCGGGATTAAGATAAGCGGCAGCATACTGCCGAGCGTCATAACCCATGCTATTGCGCTGAAAATCTCCGGGTCGGTGACCTCGCTCGAGAGGCTGCCGAGGCCATAGGAGGACATTGCGGAGGAGGCGGCAGCGGTTTCAAAGCTGATATTTCCGATTATCAGCGTTCTGACCCAGGGCAGAACAAGTCCCAATGCACCCGCAAGGGCAACGACCGTCGCAACTATGGAAAGGGCGGGGGTCACCGAGAACATTACGATTGAGACTACGGTATTCTTCATATCCTGCACGGAAATGCCCAGCTCCTTGCCCCTTCTCCACGCCTTGACGAGGAAGAATACAGCCTGAGCCAAAACAACTACGGCAACAACCAGGCCTATTACATACATAAAGGTTGCTTCTTTAAAATCAGTCATTCTACACCTCTTTCGCCGTCCTTAAATAATAAAAGGGTTATGCTTAAAGCATAGCCTCAGACTAAAACGGCCTTTGTTTTCATCAGCAGCTTGCCTCTGATTTTTTAATAATATCACAGCAAATCTTATGTAGTCAACGAAGCATTTACAAGAAAAATCCCCCATTTATGCACTGCATGAACGGGGGTTTGATTTATTCTTTAATTATATCACCATTCCGCCGTTGACTCCGATGACCTGACCCGTGATGTATGAGGCCTTGTCGGAGGCAAGGAAGGCTACAAGGTTTGCCACATCCTCTGGGCTGCCTATATAGCCGAGGGGAATTTCCTCGCACAGCCTGTCGATTGTCTCCTTATCACTCCCGAGCATTTCGGTCCTGATGGCTCCCGGTGAGACGCAGTTTACACGGATGTTCGAGGGGGCGACCTCTTTGGCAAGGGCCTTAGTGAGCCCGATAAGCCCCGCCTTTGAAGCTGAATAGTGTACCTCGCAGGAGGCTCCGACCTGCCCCCACATGGAGGCTATATTGATTATGGAGCCCTTTTTCTCCCTTATCATATAGGGCAGGGCCTCTCGGCTGCAGTTAAAGGCTCCCGTGAGGTTCACGGACATAATATTTTGAAAGTCAGTGTCGGTAATGTCGCAAAAGAGCTTCTGCTGCGCCGCTCCCGCATTGTTCACAAGCACGCTGACGGGGAAAAGCTCTCTTTCGATGTCGGCGAACATCTGTCTGACCTGCTCGGGAGAAGACACATCACACTTAAAAACCTTTGTGACAAAACCGCAGGAATTAAGCTCTGCGGACAACCGCAGAGCCTCGTTATACGATTTATTACAGTTGATAGCAACGGCAAAGCCGTCATTGCACAAGGCACGAACCACAGAGGCTCCTATGCCTCTGCCGCCTCCTGTTACAAGTGCTGTTACCATGGCTGTATAATTCCTTTTTTTATTACGGCATAAAGATGTTTATGCTGCTCTTTTTATATTTACCCGACGGATTGTCCATAAGACCTGCGGGAATTGTGCCCGAAAACTCTTTGAAATCCATTCTTGAAATCAGAGCACCGCTCTTATCAAAGGTTTCGAGAGCTACAACCTTGCCCGATGCGTCGGTATACCAGTTGCTTATGCCTTCATCGCCATCATATTTGTGGCGTGAGAGCTTTTTGCCGTTTTCGGTTATCTCCTCTGTGCTTATATATACACTCTTGTCGGTGGTGTCGCCGAAGTCGGGCTTTTCAAATTCGTCCATGCCCATCTGCTTGAGTATTAGCTTTGAGGGCTTCCAATATGCGTTCTTGGCAGGGTTGATAAGATAAGTATTGCCGTCAAGCATAAGGATAGCGATTTCGATGCCTTCCATCTTTGTGTACATATATATGTCGTCGCCGGAAACAGCCACTCTCATGGGCGCGGTATCCTTGCCGTCGTAGGTTGTGCCGTCGATATAGAACTTGCCGCTCTGGAATATCTTGATAGCATCCTTAACCGCCTGGGGAACCGGATCGTTGTGGTTAGGATTCTTGGTTGTGGGGTTGTTGGGATTTGTCGGGTTATTCGGGCCGGAGCTTGTGGTGGTGCCCGGCTCTTCGGTGACTACCTGACCGTTCTCATCGGTTTCCGGTTCCTTCGTTTCGGGAACCTTTGTAACAACTTCGCCGTTTGAGTCTGTGACGGCTGCGCCGTTCTGATCGGTAACTACTACATATTCCACTGTTGTTTCCTCATCACCTGCTAAGGTGGTGCGGGGAACAGTAGTTCTTTCAACTTTGCCCTTGTTCTTATCCTTACCGCAGGCTGCAAGAACAATCAGGCTTATAACTATCAGAACAATGCAGGCTATGGTAATTGCTTTTTTCATTTTCATCATTCCCAATTATTTATTATCTGTGCAAAGACTACAATAATACATTACACTAAAAGCATTATTTTATCAAGAGTTTTTTAATTCGCCCGGTCTTGGCAGTATTTGGCAAAGAGCGTTTAAGGGTAAAAAAGAGGGCAGGATAACCTGCCCTGATTTCTTTATTCAACCGGCATAAACTTTGCGTGGATTGCAAGAACCGCTTCGTCCGCATGCTCTGCGTCGATAAGAACCGAAATCTTTATCTCGCTTGTCGAAATCATCTGGATGTTGATGTTTCTCTCATACAGAGCCTCGAACATCTTTGCTGCCGCACCTGGGTGGGTCTCCATACCGGCTCCCACGACGGATATCTTAGCGACTGTTGTGTCAAGGGCTACGTTGTCGGGATTGATTTCGCCGATTGAGGTCTTGAGAACCTCAATGGCAAGGTCGGCGTTGTCCTTAGAAACGGTGAAGGCTATGTCCTTTGTGCCTTCTCTGCCTACGGACTGAAGGATGATGTCAACATTTATATTCTTAGCTGCAAGCTTGCTGAATATCTTGAAAGCTATTCCGGGAACATCGGGAACCTCGGTTATCGATATACGAGCAACATTTACATCTTTAGTAACGCCTCTGACAAGCATTTTTTCCATAGTAACAACCTCCTTGACTATTGTACCCGGCTGCCTCGTAAGGCTTGAGAGCACCTCTAACTCAACATTATATTTTTTTGCCATTTCGACTGAGCGGTTATTCAGAACCTGTGCGCCGAGCGTTGCAAGCTCAAGCATTTCGTCATAAGTAATTTCTTCAAGCTTTATGGCGTTCGGAACCTTCCTGGGGTCTGCCGTGTAAACGCCGTCTACGTCGGAGAAAATCTGGCATTTGTCTGCGTGAAGGGCTGCTGCCAAAGCTACTGCGCTTGTGTCGGAGCCGCCTCTGCCCAGTGTGGTGACGTCGTCGTACTTATTAATGCCCTGGAAGCCTGCTACGATAACGATGCTGCCCTTTGAAAGCTCTGCCTGAAGGCGTGCGGTGTTGATTGTCTTGATTCTTTCGGCACCGTAATCGGAGCTTGTTATAAAGCCCGCCTGCCAGCCCAGCAGAGAAATTACGGGATAGCCCATCTCCTTAATTGCCATTGCGAGCAGGGCGATTGAAATCTGCTCACCGGCAGAGAGGAGCATATCCATCTCTCTCTTTGAGGGCTTCAGGGTGATTTCCTTAGACTTCTCGATAAGGTCGTCGGTGGTGTCGCCCTGTGCTGATACGACAACGACCACATCGTTACCGGCCTTATAGGTGTCCGTTATAATGCCGGCCACGTTTCTGACTCTGTCGGCATTGGCAACGGAGCTACCGCCGAACTTCTGTACAATCAGTGACATAAAACTCCTCCATTTACATAAATCCTGCCTTGCGGCAAGGAACAGACTTTTACCCGTTTACAAATTTATATGCGGCTGATTTTTTAATAATCAGTAATTCTGATTGTGCCTAAGATGCTTATTCCCTCTACCTCGGAAAGCTTCTCTTTTATATCCTTTTCGGGCATTTCGGGTGTTACGAAGGCGAACTCGTTTTCGGGAGCTGCGTTTCTGACAAGGTACTTAATGCCCGGCAGCTTGGCTTCAAGCTGCTTTTTTATCTCCGCAGTCTTGCCCACTGCGCTGACCCTTACATAGAGCGAAACGGTCAGTGTTCTGTAATCGACAACATAGTCCTTCTGACTGTCGTCCCAGCCGAACAGCTTCTTTTTGGCTGTGTGCTTGGCGCAGTCGATGACGTCGGCTACAACGGCGCTTGCCGTGGGCATCTTGCCCGCTCCCCTGCCGTAGAAGACCACGTCGCCCGTGGCGTCGCCCCTGACAAGGATTGCGTTGAATACATCATCTACGCTTGCAAGCTGGCTGGATTCTTTGACAAATGCGGGGCTGACCATTGCGAATATCTTGCCGTTGTCGACCCTGCCCGCTCTGGCTATGAGCTTAACTACGCCGCCCCAGTTCTTTGCGTATTCCACGTCGGCACTTGTCAGCTTTGTAATGCCCTCAGTATAGACCTCGTCGGGATATACATGTCTGCCGAAGCTTAAGGATGCGAGTATGCATATCTTGCGGCATGCGTCCGTGCCCTCTATATCGGCTGCGGGATTGCTCTCCGCATAGCCGTACTGCTGGGCAAGCTTCAGAGCGTCTGCAAAGCTCATGCCCTCGTTTATCATCTTTGTAAGAATGAAGTTTGTCGTGCCGTTGAGTATGCCCGCAATTTCGGCTATCTCGTTAGCCGCAAGGCACTGGCTTATGGGACGGATAATCGGAATACCGCCGCCCACGCTTGCCTCGAACAGGAAGTTTACGCCGTTCTCCTCAGCTAAAGTAAGCAGCTCATAGCCCTTTTCCGCAACGAGCTCCTTGTTTGACGTGACGACGCTTTTCTTTGCCTTCAGGCAGGCACTTACAAAGTCATAGGCAGGCTTCAGTCCGCCCATTGTTTCCACAACAATGCCGACCTCAGGGTCGTCCAGTATGATATTGAAATCCTTTATCATCATATGGGCAAAGGGAGAGTCGGGAAAATCTCTGATATCAAGAATATATTTAAGTTCCAGCTCCGATTGGGTGCTGTTGCTGACTATGCGGTTGTGATTCTTGGCAAAAAGCTCCGCAACGCCCGAACCGACTACGCCGAAACCCATTATAGCGACCTTCATTTTGCATCCCCCATCCGTGAGTGAATAATAATTCAATATTTTGTGCATATTCTGAATAAATATGCAAGCGGCATTTAAAAAAAGCCCGAAAGCAGATTCGGAATAATCCTTTCAAATCCCTGTTTTCGAATTGTTAAATAGTATAATACCATAAAACCGCCGGCGAATAAAGCATTTTTTATGATTTGTTAAAATTATATTATTATCCTTTAAAAGCCGCAGGGGGTTCTATATATTTAGCCCAAAGGCCGTATATATTCCCCATGCGGCTGAAATTTTGCGTTGATTGTCAAACTTATTATTCGGCTTTGGCTGATGTCGCCTTTTCCGCCTCAAGCTTGTCCTCGCCTGTGTCCAGAAGCAGCTTGTCTATAAAGAAGCGGGGACGGGACTTGACCTCAAGATAAATCTTGCCAATGTATTCACCGATTATGCCGATAGAAAGCAGCGTCAGGCCGCCGATTGCCCAGATGCTTATAATAAGGCTTGCCCAGCCGACCTCGGTATTGCCCTGCAAATACCTGACAAGCGTATAAATAAACATACCGCAGCTTAAAAGGGTGATAAGGAAGCCTAAGAGGGTTATGAGTCTGATGGGCTTAACGGAGAATGAGGTTATGCCCTCGAAGGCGAAGGCGAGCATTTTTTTAAGGGGGTATTTGCTCTCGCCTGCAAAGCGCTCGCTGCGCTCATAGTATACCTTATCGGTCTTAAAGCCGATAAGGGGCACTATGCCTCGCAGAAAGAGGTTGACCTCCCTGTAATTTTCGAGAGCCTCCAAGGCACGCTTGCTCATAAGCCGGTAATCGGCGTGATTGTATATGGTCTTAGCACCGAGGAAGTCCATCAGCTTATAAAAGCCCTCGGCGGTCAATCTTTTAAAGAAGCTGTCGGTCTTTCTCTTTGAGCGCACACCGTATACGATGTCGCAGCCCTCCATATACTTCTGCCACATCCCGTCCACGGCGTTGATGTCGTCCTGCAAATCTGCGTCCATGGAGATGACCGCATCCGCATAGTCCTTTGCGGTCATAAGTCCCGCAAGAAGAGCGTTCTGATGACCCTTGTTGCAGCTCAAAGAAAGCCCCGCAAAAAGCGAACAGGAGGCGTGAAGCTGCTCTATTATTTCCAATGTCTTATCCTTAGAGCCGTCGTTCACGAAAAGCACACGGCTTTTTTCGGAGATAAGACCCTTTTCCATAAGCTCGGTGAGTTTGTATTTAAGTCTGCTTGCCGTTTCCTGAAGCACTTCCTCTTCATTATAGCAAGGCACCACTATGTACAGAGTATCAGACATTTTATCTCTCCTTTGACCGGACAAGGGGCTGGGCGCTGTATGTCCGATTCGATTGTAATAATAGCACAAGCCGCCGTGTATTTCAACTGAAAGAAAGCTGGCAGGGATTATTTTGTATTTTACGGGAAATTAAGTTAAGATTTTTGCGTCGTACCGCATTGCGGATAGGATTAATACATGATATAATTAATGATTGAATTACAAAAAGCTAAATCCGCCGCACAAGCGGCTTATCGGAGGAAAACATGAGAGCTATTGTTACCGTAATCGGTCACGACAGAACGGGTATTATCGCTGAGATTTGCATGGTGCTTGCAGAGGCGGGCGTGAACATTCTTGACATCAACCAGACGGTTATGCAGGAGTTTTTCACAATGACCATGCTTGTGGACACAAGCACCTCGCCTTTAAGCTTCGAGGAACTCAGCAAGAGGCTTGCAGATAAGGGCGAGGATATGAAGATGAATATAAGAATCCAGCGTGAGGACATCTTCAACGCCATGCATAAAATATAAGCCTGTTAATTAGACTGTATTAATACGGATTTTGTTCAGCGAAATTTGATATTTAGGGGAAAAGCGATGCTTAATCATTCTGACATTCTTCAGACCATTGAAATGATAGACCGTCAGCACCTTGACATACGCACAATTACAATGGGCATATCCCTGTGCGACTGCGCCGACGAGTCATCTAAAAGGGCTTCTGAGAAGATATATGAGAAAATCACCCGCTGCGCCGAAAAACTTGTAAGCACCGGCGAGGCAATAGAGAGAGAGTACGGCATTCCGATTGTTAATAAGAGGATTGCTGTCACGCCCATGTCCGTTGTAGCCGCTTCAAACAAAGACGGCGAAATGATGCCCTATGCCCTTGCCCTTGAAAATGCCGCCAAGACCTGCGGCGTGAACTTCATTGGCGGCTATTCGGCCCTTGTACATAAGGGCATGACAGAGGCGGACAGAAGGCTTATCGAGTCAATCCCGGAAGTACTGACCGAGACCTCCCTTGTCTGCTCCAGCGTCAATGTGGCTACCACTAAGGCGGGCATAAATATGGACGCTGTTGCTCTTATGGGCAAAATTATTAAAAAGACCGCAGAGCTGACGGCTCATCAGGACAGCCTCGGCTGTGCAAAGCTCGTTGTCTTTGCCAACGCCGTTGAGGATAACCCCTTTATGGCGGGCGCCTTCCACGGCATAGGCGAGCCGGAGTGCGTCATCAACGTGGGCGTAAGCGGCCCGGGCGTGGTGTACGCCGCACTTCAGGAGTGCAAGGGCAAGAGCTTTGACGTTGTTGCGGAAACCATAAAGAAAACCGCCTTCAGAATTACGAGAATGGGTCAGCTTGTGGCTATGGAGGCTTCAAAGCGGCTCAATGTCCCGTTCGGTGTTGTCGACCTGTCACTTGCCCCCACACCCGCAAGGGGCGACAGCGTGGCGGAGATTCTGGAGGAAATAGGCGTAGAATATGCGGGCGCACACGGCACCACCGCAGCTCTTGCCATGCTGAACGACGCTGTCAAGAAGGGCGGAGTTATGGCAAGCAGCCATGTCGGCGGACTTTCCGGCGCCTTCATACCCGTCAGCGAGGACGAGGGCATGATTAGGGCCGCAAAGGCGGGCAGCCTGACCATCGACAAGCTGGAGGCCATGACCTGCGTCTGCTCCGTGGGCCTTGATATGATTGCCGTGCCAGGAGACACGCCGGAGAGCACGATTGCGGCGATAATAGCAGACGAGGCGGCTATCGGCGTAATAAACAGCAAGACCACCGCCGTCAGAATTATCCCCGC
>JAAYOZ010000125.1 GCA_012520115.1 Clostridiales bacterium
GGCGGTAGCTCCTGCCGTAGCGGCTTCTGCCTTTTCAGCCTCAGCGGCCTTAATGGCAGCCTCTCTCTCGGCCTTTTCCTTCTGCCTCTGCTCGAAGGGCTTAAGAAGATCGGAAACATCGGTGTACTTGACTTCGATTTTAAGTATCTTAAACATTGCATTGACTACAATGAGAGCAACGAAGGAAGCCAATACGAAAATCAGACCGAAGCTGAGCTTGGATGTGAAAACGGAGCCGGGAACGACTGATGCAATCTGCTTGCCCATAAGCTGGAAGAAAACAGCCGAAAGGCTTGAGAATACGATGCCCATACCTGCAAGTGTAAAGTTGCGGGGCAGACCCTTGGGCGAGCAGGACAACGCAACAACAAACAGATTTGCGAGCATTACCAGCAGGGAAAGTATAAGGCAGACAATCGAAGCAAGGAAGAATATAAATACCTTGCCGAACATCGGTGACTCAACCATTTTAAGTACGAGGTCAAAGTTCAGATTTGAAAGCAGCTTAACTATGGATATGAGATTTACCGTTATGTTCTGAGAGGTTTCATAGAAGGGCAGGTTCATCGTAACCTTACCAAGCGGAAGCAGGAGTGACAATATAGGCAGGAAGATCATTACCAATCTTGCGATAGCAACCTTTGAGCCGTAGACGGCTGCCTTAACTCTGTCAATTTTGGGTTGGAACTCAGCATGCTCCTTCTCAGCGGCGTCAGCCTCTCTCGCTAACCTCTCCTCCATGCCGTAATACAAAATATTAACACCGCATTGCGGGCATTCGGGTTTGTAATCTCTAATACGCAGCTTATAGTTGCATTTGGGGCAATACGCCATACATATACCTCCGTTTACTATTGCTCCGGCGAAAACTTAAGCATAAAAGCCAAAGTTGCGCCGAATAACTAAAGATAATTTATCATATTACACTATAAAAAGCAATAGGTTTTTATGCTTTACACAATTTTGCATAATATCGGCAAAAAAGGACCTGCGGCATAGCGCATTAAGTTTTCTCTCTACCTTGACAGAATTCGATTCTTGAAGGATAATATCTGTATTACAATGCTGGAGGTTTAAGATGCTGAAGTTTAATGAAAATGGCAAATTTACAATAATGGTTGCTACCGATATTCATGAGAAGGCTGATGTTACCTCAGCTAAAGCAAAGAAAAAGATGAGAGACGGCCGAGTTCTTATGGAAACCGCCCTTGATAAGATTAAGCCCGACCTTGTTGTACTGCTGGGTGACATCTTTACAAATAGAGAGAATGAGGAGCCCTTTGCGGATTTCAGAGCCGCAATAAAAAGAGTTGCCCAGCCCATGATTGACAGGGGTATCCCCTTTGCAATTTCGCTCGGCAACCACGACCATGACGGCCTGCAGACCGCAAAGCAGGTTGAAATGTACAAGGAGCTTGAGGGCTGCCTTATAGACAATGCTGACCCGAACATAACGGGCAATGCAAACTATAACCTTCTTGTCTATTCCCACGACGGCGCAAAGCCCGTGTTCAATCTTTGGTTCATCGATTCGAATAACCACTATGAGGACCTCAGTGTTTCAAAGTATGACATTGTTCATCGTGACCAGATTGAATGGTATGAGAAGACAGCTCTTGCCTTAAAGGAGCAGAACGGCGGAAAGGTCATCCCCGCACTGGTCTTCCAGCACATTCCGGTTATTGAATGCTACCGCCTTCTAAGAAAGGCAAAGCTTTGGGAAAGACCGTGGGCTGTCAGGGGCGAGGGCGCATTCAGCAAGAACTACTATGTTCTGAAGGAAGGCGTTGAGGGCTATCTCGGTCAGGGTCCCTGCACTCCCGACATCGACTGCGGCCAGTTCAAGAGCTGGAAGAAGATAGGCGATGTGGTCGGCGCATATTTCGGCCATGACCATCTGAATGACTACAACGGTCAGGTTGAGGGCATCTATCTCGGACAGTGCAAGACCGCAAGCTTCAGGGTTTACACAGACGGCGCCCGCTCGGGAGTCCGTGAAATCGTTCTTAACGAGGCAGAGCCTGAGAAGTACGAGACAAAGATGTACCACTTTAAAGAGGAGCTCGGACTTGAGCCCACGTCCTTAGGCCCGATTATGAGGACAATCACAGACAGGCAGAGCGTGAACCTTACCGTTGCAAGAAACGTATTGCTCGGCGCAGGCGCAGTTGTCGCAGCAGGCTATGGCGTAAGCAAGCTTGTAAAGCACATTAAAAATAAATAATCAAAATAAAACAGGGAGCGTATTTTACGCTCCCTTAATGTTAAAATGAAGTACGACAGAATAAAACGAGCTGAATTCATAGAGAGAAAAAACAGGTTTACTGCGACCATCCTGATTGACGGTAAAGAAGAGCTGTGCCATATAAAGACCACGGGCAGGTGCAGGGAGCTGTTTATTAACGGAGCGGATATCTTCGTGCAGGAGAATATCTCGCCCGTCAGGAAGACTAAATATGACCTCATTTCAGTTTACAAACAGGATTTGCTTGTAAATACGGACAGTCAGGTGTCAAATACTGTTGCACTGGAAATAATTAATCAGGGCAGGCTGTTCAATAATATTATTAAAGTAAAACCGGAGTACAAGAAGCTAAACTCCCGCTTTGATTTTCTTGTCGAGCTTGAAAACAATATGGCCTTCATTGAGGTCAAGGGGGTGACCCTTGAGGATGACGGCGTTGCGCTTTTCCCCGATGCGCCGACAGAGAGAGGGCTGAAGCATGTTAAGGAGCTTATAAGCCTTATTGAAGCTGGCTTCAAGGCCTGCATAGTGTTTATTGTGCAAATGGACGGAATTGAGGTTTTCAGACCGAATGCAAGGCAGGACAGGGCCTTTGCCGAGGCGCTGAAAAAGGCAAAGGAGAAGGGCGTAATAATCAGGGCCTTTAACTGCAATGTCACTTTCGACGGGATTTATCCCGCAGAGGAAATAGAGGTTCAGATATGAGATTATTTATTGCGATTAATTTCGATACCGAAACTAAGTCAAGAATAATAGAGGTGCAGAATAAGCTGAGGGAGTGTGCAACGGGCAGGTTCACAAGCCCTGAGAATCTGCATCTGACAGTCGTGTTCTTAGGCGAAGTCGAGGATTACAGGGCTATTAAGCTTTGCATGGACAAGAGCTTCACTGAGGAAATCGAGCTGAATTTCAGCGGCGTGGGCTCATTCAGGTCGGATATTTACTGGATCGGCATCAAGGAGAATCCTGCTCTGAACAGGCTGTACCGCAATCTATGCAGAGATTTGCAGGAGTACGGCTACAAGGCCGATGTTAAGGAGATTTTCAAGCCCCACATAACGCTCGCAAGAGAGGTTGAGGCGGATAAGGCAAAGATCAATATTGACTTTGAGGAGTTCGGCATGATAGCAAACAGACTGTCGCTTATGAAGTCTGAGAGAATAAGAGGAAAACTGACATACACTGAAATATACTCAACAAAGATATAAAAAGAAAAAGACTGCTGTTTCCAGCAGTCTTTTATGTTGGCATTACCTATTTTCCCAGGCAGTCCCCCGCCAAGTATCTTCGGCGCAACTGAGCTTAACTACCGTGTTCGGGATGGGAACGGGTGGGTCCTCAGCGCAATCAACACCAACTAATGGCTCCCCCTGTTGGACTCGAACCAACGACCCTGCGGTTAACAGCCGCATGCTCTACCGACTGAGCTAAGGAGGAATATGTATTCAAAGAGTCAAACTACTCTGAATAGCAGTATCGGCATTACCTATTTTCCCAAGCAGTCTCCCGCCAAGTATCTTCGGCGCTATTGAGCTTAACTACCGTGTTCGGTATGGGAACGGGTGGATCCTCAAAGCAATCAACACCGATTTATAAACAGCCTTTCAGCCAATAAACTATGGTGACCCGTAGGGGATTCGAACCCCTGTTGCCGGCGTGAGAGGCCGGAGTCTTAGGCCACTTGACCAACGGGCCATTATTGGTACACCATCACGGGCTCGAACCGTGGACACCCTGATTAAGAGTCAGGTGCTCTACCAACTGAGCTAATGGTGCACGGTCACCGGATATAACAGTAACTTCGTTACCGGAAATATACCCTAAAAACTGAACAATGGAA
>JAAYOZ010000126.1 GCA_012520115.1 Clostridiales bacterium
ATGATTGCAATAGCTGCTGCAGCAGCCGGTCCAAAGCCCAGAACAATGGCGATAATGAATGCGACGCCGATACCGAATTGTGCGCCTGCGCCCAAAAGTAAGCTTGACGGGCGTGCAATCAACGGCGCAAAGTCAGTCATTGCACCGATACCGAGGAAAATCAGTGACGGATATATGCCGAGCTTAACGCCCTGATATAAATAATACAGCAAGCCTCCCGCAGCTTCACCGACGGGCGAGCCCATAAGCCCTGTCAAAGGCAGGTTGGCAAGCAAAACGCCGAATGCTATGGGAAGAAGAAGCAGGGGCTCAAATTTCTTGACAATGGCTAAATAAATCAACACGCCGGCAATTGCTATCATTACGCCATGCTGCCATGTTAGAGCTGCAAAGCCGGACGTCTCCCATATTTTCCGTATCGCTTCAATATACATAAGATTGTCCTCCTTGCTGTTTCGTTTTGAAAAACACCGTTATTTCGGCTGAACTATGTGTAATAAGCACTGAATTTCAGCAAAGCATATGGCTTTTATTATCTAATCCACTAATTTAATGGACTTAAAGTCCAGTTTTGACAAAGGAATTCCCGATTCGTGGCTGACGATAGCCATAATCACAGCAGCTGTCTGCTCGTCAACATTCTTTAAGATGATTGTACCTGTCGATTTTTCCTCTGCGGAAGATGAGGAGAGAGCCTGTGCTGAAGACTCCGTCAGGCTTGAAGAATTCGAGACTGCCGAAGGTTGTGTTTTCTTAGTGAATAGTCCGAGCAAATAAGAAAACAGTTTGATTAAAAAACAAAGGGCCAGCAGTACAAGGAATACTCCGAGCACACAAAAAAGTGCTACCATAAGGCTTTCAGGCAAAGTCATAAAGCATTGTCCTCCTTTTGATAGTTCTAAAAAAAACTATTATTTTCTCATCCCAAAGCATTATTCCTGATTGAGCAAATTACTTTACCAAATATTATAAAAACAGGGTGAACGCCTAAAAAAAGCCTCCACCCTAAGCTCAGAACTTGAAAACAAATATCACTCGGATATTTGCCCAACCGGAAAAGTTATATTGTTATTTTTATATCATAAATCTGCCTTTCAGTCAATCATTTATGCGGTAAGAGGTTAAAATTCGTAATTTCTGCGAAATTGTTAATCAGTCGGACTGATTTTCAGTTTGCTTTTAACAACCGCATAAGAAACTATCTCGCCGATACAGGCTAAAGCGGTAAAGACGATAGGGGCAAACACTGACGCAAAATCACTAAGCAGAGGAAAGCTGCTAAGCACATGTATCGGGGAGTAAAGAATCAGAAACGGCGCTACAAGAGGGGTTCCCTCACGGAAAACAAGTAACAGTAATTTTGCTATACCCCAACTTATAATTGGCAAGACCGTGCAGATCTGAAAAGTAACAAACAAAGCTTTATAGCTTTTCCTTGCCGCAATAATGCCGATAAAAACGAGCAGGGCAATCAGAAAAAACGGAAAAACAGTCATTGAAGGTTTTATGAAGCTCTTTGGGAACACAGACAGGCGAAGAACATCGGCAGTTCCCCATTCCCCTGATAATAATATGCCGAGTACCCAGACAACGAGCATGACCCCGATACCGAGCAGTATCTGTCCGGTCTTTGACATCTTTGCGCTCATAAAAACAGCTCCCTTCGGCTAATGTATTTTCTATTATCCAATTATATTTAAGCATTCAATTGTTAATAGTTTCAAAAGTAAAACCGACGAAAGTCCTAAGATTAGTTTACAGAATTATCCGTATTATTACAATTTGTTTTTAAAGGCAGTAAAAATAAAAACAATCCCGCTGAAACAAAGCGGGATTGTGGGTAATCAATTAAGCTTAAATTCAAACATATTCCACGAGTGTTTTCTGAGGCTTATGGTATGCGAAGTATCACTCCTGCCGCTCAAAGCAACGGTTGTCGGAGATACAGCTTCACAGTCTTTCGTGTTTACTGCCTTTAAATCTTCACAGTAAAGCTCGGTTTTTGAAACCGGTGTAATTTCCCCGAAATCCTCAAAGCAAAGGGTCAATTCCGTATCCTCTTCCAAAGAGAGGTTGCTTGCAAAGATATAAATCTTGTCTTTCTCTTCTGCCAGAACCACCGAAGCGCAGACATAAGGAACATTATACCCGTCGGAAGTGCGATAAATGTCACAGAAGACCTTTGCATCAAGGCATTCGCCACGACCGTAAACAGAAGCAAAATAATACGGATAGTAAATCGTCTGTTTCCACGCCTTGCCGCCATCCTCGGTCATTATGGGGGCGATAACGTTTACAAGCTGCGCCATGCAGGCGATTTTCACCCTGTCACAGTTGTTCTGCAAAGTCGAGAGCATGGAACCGACCAGCAAAGCATCTTCAAATGTATAGATTTGCTCCAATATATGCGTCTTTTCACGCCATGGCTCATCGGCTTCAGCGTCTCCGCCCCAACGACTCATATCCCAGACATTCCACTCATCAAAAGAAAGGTGGATTTTTTTCTTTGAGTGCTTTTTAGCCTGTACCGCATCACAAATGGCAGCCACGCCCTTGATAAAGGAGTCCATGTGAGAGGCTCTGCCCAAGAAATCCTCAGTCGATTTGCAGTCGGAACGGGAGTAATACTGGTGCAAAGAGATATAGTCAACAACGCTGTATGCTTCATTCAGAACAGTCCATTCCCAGGTGCCGAAAGTGTCCATGTTATAATTGGAGCTTCCGCAGATTACAAGCTCAATGTTCGGGTCAATCATTTTCATTAGCTTTCCGGCTTCCAATGCGACTCTGCCATATTCCGAAGCGGTTTTGTGGCAGATTTGCCAGTGCCCGTCCATTTCATTGCCGAGGCACCAATATTTAATGGAGAAAGGCTCGTCAAAGCCGTTTTTACGGCGCATTTCGGCATACTGCGTCTTAATGTTGCCGTTGCAGTATTCCACTAAATTACGGGCATCCTCCGGCCCTCTGGTGCCGAGATTCACGGCCATTATGATATCTGTCTCGGCTTTTTTAGCCCAGTCCTGAAATTCGTCAATTCCAACCTCGTTTGGTTCAATAGTATGCCATGCAAGGTCAGCTGAGACAGGCCGGTCCTTTTTGTCGCCGGTGCCGTCCTCCCAGCGATAGCCCGATACAAAATTGCCGCCGGGGTAGCGCACTGCCGGAACCTTCAGAGCCTTTACAAGCTCCAGTACATCCTGCCTAAAGCCGTTTTCATCGGCAGTCGGATGATTAGGCTCGTAAATACCCGTGTAGACGGCTCTTCCGAGATGCTCGATAAATGACCCGTAGAGCTTAGGATCGATAATGCCCTTTTTATACTCTTTATGTATAATCATTTTTGCCTGCTTTGACATTGTCTTTCTCCTTTGCGCCGAAATTCCTGTTTTGATTATAGGCCTTGATTGCCATATAAACAATACTTTAATGCTTATGAATTGACAAAGATTAATTGACTTATTAAAAAAATTGCATTTAATACATAATAAACCTGCATTGGTTAGGAGAACAAGATTATGCTTTACTTTATTTTAATGACCGCCACAGTACAGAGTTAGCTCTTATAGTCGTCGGGCATGTGAGTAGATATATGATACCTTATCGGGCGACAATCCGTTAAGGTTAGCGCCTGTTAAATTTGCTGTCGTCCCGATAAATCCGTCCCTTAACGGCTATAGCAGAAAATTGGAGATTGAACTTAAAAAACTTGACCTTCGTGTTGAAACGGATTATTCCGATATTCATATGCGTGAAAAAATCAAACGGTTTGAGCTGCAGAAGATACCGTACATCCTTGTTGTAGGAGATAAGGATATCGCCCGGCACGGTTTTATGAATATGGACTCGTTGTCTGAATATATAAAGCCGGAATTGGAGCAGGGCA
Source organism: Clostridiales bacterium (assembly GCA_012520115.1). GTDB lineage: Bacteria > Bacillota > Clostridia > Oscillospirales > Acutalibacteraceae > DTU053. The sequence continues at coordinate 3,887 of JAAYOZ010000126.1, forward strand.
AACCGAAGTATATTTTTGAGGAATGAGTTAATTAAGAGCCTTAAATACAGCGGCAAATAAAAAACAGGGCTTCCGAAGTCAGCGATTGACCCCGGAAGCCTTTATTTCAACTATTCTGCCATATATAGCTGTTTTTATGTTTCAATCGAAAACTGATGTTCGGTTTCCTGCTCGTAGGCATTCATTTTCTCAAGACGCATACGTGCAAGCTCTTCATACATTCTTCTGCGTTTGTCGCCTGAGAGGTCATAAAACAGTTTCGGAATAATGCCCAGCAGACCTATGAAAGAAGGCATCAGCATGCTCATGGCAAAAAGGAAATATTTCGTTTTTTCAGATTGCTTTCCAAAGCCTGCATTTAAGGAATAGCCTGCCTTTTTCAAAATTGCGGAATTGAAGGAATTGGTGACATTGCGGAAAAGCTTATACGCCATGCTCTTGGTGGCAAGGGTCACTCCCTCGGTTCTGTATCCATATTTCCATTCGCAGTAGTCTAAGGCGTCAGTCAGAATTTCTCTGGGGAGAATTTTATTAATTGACAAAGTACCCTTATAAAAGATATCCCGCACCATTAAAAGTACCGTCATTATGAGTCTGTTCTGATAAATTCCTTTAGGTCCGATACCCCGCATTGAACCTATGGTAAAAATGCCTAATGATATGACATCTTTCAAATGCTGACCGAATATCCAAAGAGACTTTGTTGAAAAGCGTGCACGCACCTGATTGATGTATAAATAACTTACATAGGAGAGGGGAGCGCCGGGAATTATAACCACATTGCGCAATGAGCTGGAGCCCAGCACATCGATATAATAGTTGTGCTCCCAGGTGCTGACAGGGAACTTTGATATCAAATCGCTTATCAGAATAATGAGCATGGGCTTGTTGTTTATTATTGTTTTGAAACCCTCTATGTAGCTGTGGCGTTCCCGGGATTGGGCAATACGCTCTGTAGAATAAATGGCAAAGAAGCTGGCTAAAATGCCTCCCGAAACTGCGCAAAAGGTTCCCATGAAAATAAAGGCGTTGTCCATTTTCATGTCGATTACTTTGTGGTTTATAAGATCAATGAAAATTCCCATGAGAATTTGAGGAATCGACTCCCAGATTGCAGAGACGACCTCAGCGGTGGTATATAAGCGTACCCTATCTTCAGGGTTTGGGGTTATGTTTGCCAGCAGACCTGTTTCCGAGATTTCTCGTAAGGTGCCTACTACTTCCCTTGACATTGCCAGAAGGAGCCAGTAGATAATTTTACCTGCGTTTAAGGGGTTTTTATCGAAAAACACGGGCGAAAGCCAATAAAGACAGGTAAGTATAGTTCCAGGGATAGCATACGCCAGAAGATAGGGGCGAAACTTTCCCCAGCGGGTTTTTGTTTTATCAATTAACGTGCCTAATAAAGAGTCGTTAATTACATCCCAAATGCCGTTTATAAAACTGATAACGGTGTTCCAAGCCAAATCAATTTTCAGAACATCAATAATAAAACGGGTTTGATATTCGTCGATATTAAAGTTTTTTGATGAGTCAAAAAGCACATAAGCCATGGTTTCCTTTCTGTTTACATAGCGCCGTTTATAGGTGTCTTTTGCCAGCGTTCCGATATCCATACCCTACCTCCAAAACTCGGTGTTATACTCTGACTTATTCGCTCAGCAGAGAAAAAAGATGTTCTGCGCTTGACTTTATGCTCTCAATAGGTGTTTTTGTGCTTTGCTCAATCATGCCGAACTTCACACCAGCCCACTTTGCCTTCTCTAAAATCTGCATAAAGGGAAGGTTTCCTTTGCCCGCCTCACAGTCCGTGCCGCCGCCAAATACAAGTCCCGTGGGCTTCAATTTATAGTCACGCAGATGAAGAATGGGCACTCGACCACGAAAATCTTCGAGCAAAGTGAGAATGTTGCCGCCGCCCTTCTGGCACCAGTATGTATCTATTGTAAAAAGTCCTGAAAAGTTTTGCCGCATAAGCTCAAGTACGGTCTTTTCTTCAAACTTCAGGAATTCATAATGATGGTTGTGATGAGAAAGGAAAATACCCTGTTGTTTAAGTTTTTCATCCAGCCTGTTCAGCTGTTCACAATAACGCAGCACACCTTCTTTGCCCTTTTTGAGCAGAGAGAGGTCGATTACGCTGTTTGAAACATATTCGGCACCGAGAATATGCATGAATTCGGCAGTAAATTTCGTGTCCTTTGCAGCGGTATTATAGCGAATCTGGCAAGAGGCCGTTTCTATGCCATGATTATTAGCAATCTTGGCAATAAGCGCTGCTGTCTTCTGAGTAAACGGCATTTTAAGATAATCCACTGCAAGTTCAATATGTTTTATGCCCATGCCGGAGATAAGAGCAAAGGTTTTATCTATTTCCTGCTCATTTTTCATTACAGAACGGCATGTATAAGTTTGCAGACCAATCTTCATTGTTATTGCGCAGCTTTAATGCAGCCGCCCGGCTCCTTTCAAAGGCTTTAGTGTCTTTAGCTGTATGTTTTTTCAGTGCAGATTTATTTGAGATTCGCTTGTTCTTTTTCCAAGCATCTTTTATATTCCAAAGCGGCAAAAAAGCTTGCCGCAAGTCCGTAGTGCCAGTCGTTTCCTCTGGGAGTTATGCGATAAACAAGATAAGGAATACCCTGAATCGCACTTGTCGGAGCGCTGATTTTCGGCATGCTTAATAGGCCGTTGCGATATTCAAAATCTTCCACAACCGCATGAAAAGCCCTTTTTGCGGCATGGTAGTATTCCTCGCCCAAAAGACCGCTGCGCCATCCGTAAAACCAGCCGCTTGCTATGAGCATTGTGGCAGAGCTTTCTTCATAAGTTTCGTCGGGACGATTAATAACAGTTTTAAAATAACCGTTTTTCTGCTGGTATTTAAGCAGAGATTCGGCAAGGCGTTTGAAAAGCTCTTTTGTATATTCCTTTTCTTCTCCCTCGGGTAAATAATCTATAAACAGGGGAATCGCAGCCATAACCCAGCCGTTGCCACGTCCCCAGAAGACTTTCTGACGTGGATAGTGGGTCTTGAAATTAGTCCAATAGCTGTGATAAAAGAGGTTTTCTTCCTCGTCAAAGAGATACTTGCTGAACATTCGGGGCTGACGGGAGGCAAACTCCCGCAGTTTCTCGTCGCCCTCTACAAAGGCATACCAGTTTGTAAATACCCCGTACATCATAATGCTGTCTACCCAGATGCTTTTGGGATAAATCAGGCTTTCGGGACCGTTTCCTAAGTGGTTGGGCATATCTTCAACCACCTTCGGAACCTCATCAAAATATCTGCGCACCCTCTCAACAACAGCCCTGTAAGCCTCGCCACCCTCTTTCTGAGCAAGATAAAAGGCAGCGAGAGCCGGCGCAGAGGTGTCTGAAGTGTTGACCCTGTAACCCTTTTTTATATGGTGGTCATAGTACTTCTTTATATATGCGGTGTAACGCTCCCCGCGAAATTCGGTGTCGATTAAGGAAAGGGCATAAAGATAGAGTGCCTGACCCCATGACCAGTTTAATTTTTCGGGCTCATAGCGTTTAACCGAGGCATCGGCTAATTCAAATACCTTATTTATGTATGAGTTCATGCATCTCCACCTCCGCTTTCCTCGCCGTATTCACGAATGCATTTTTCAAAGTTTAAGCGCAGGAAATGACCTTTGAATGAAAACCTGAATTCTTCACTCTCACGCTTTGCATTGCAGTAATCACTCTCAAAGCGCCCGTATTCAAGGGGTTGTTCCACATCATCTACGTAAAATGCGCCGCCATAAATGGTTCTGAATTTACGGTTCAGGCTTGTGTAAGTGAGTTTGCCGCAGCCATCGTATTCAACACTGTTTTCCATGATTCGACTTTTGAAGGACTCAAAGCTTTCCTTATCTTCATCGGAAAGCTCATAAATCCAATAATGATAATTGCCCTCCTGAATTAAATCAAAACGCTTATCGGGAAACTCTTCAAGACCGTTTTTCAATGCCTTTGCACTGTCAATACTAAAGGGCTTATAGTGCAGATTTCCTGCGCCTATGATGGCAAGAAAAGCCTTGCCATGGCGAGCAAAGGCATATCTGCCCTTTATCTCTACTTCGTCAAGATATGCTTCCGGCAGGTATGTATGACTGAACTGAGGAACCGGATAAAGCTCTAAAAAGCCCCGTGTTTTCGGAATCTTGAATAACATCAACAGCACATTTTCATGCTGTACCGCATGAGGGGAGCGTCCGAAACCTGCCCAGTATCCCGGATAACCCGAGACGCTTTTTTTATCTTCGTTTTTAGCAGGGTGGGTGGTGAATACTACTGATTTTTCACCGAAATTCAATACCTGCAGCATTTGTGAGGCACCATATATGCCGGGGTGATATCTTTGTACGTTCATTAACTGATAGTGCTTGGTCTGATAGGAATATAAGTTTGCCCGCTGCAGCGCAATTCCGTTAGGCATTGGGTTCAGCTTTTCACTGATAAAACGCAATCTATCCGGATTACGAAGAAGCTTCAGGTTAATAACTTTGAAATAATTCACAAAGCTGTTTGAGAACATTTTATATCTGTCAAAGTAGCTTACGGTATTATATATTACCTCAGGATTTGTGAATGCCTCCATGCTGAGCTGGCGCATTATCTGCTCATCGCTATGCCCCACTAATCCCTTTTCGGGCAGCTCGCTTGTGTCTAAGGAGTGAGAGGATTTTATTACCCGTTCCTCTTCATCAAGACCGATTTCCAGCAGTACTCTGGGGAACTCATAAAGCTTTTTGGGCGTGCCGTCAGGGTTCTTTGCAAAGTACATGGAATAGAAATTCAATAGCATCTGATGAGCTTCGGTTTTGTAATTGTCGTTTCTCTGCCACAGGAAGTCAATAAGCTTGCTTACCGAGTCTCCTGTTTTGCCTACCATATTGTGAACATAGGCACGGCCTGTGGGAGCCGTGAAGGTAAACTTGTGCATATTTGAGGCAACATCAAAAAGAAGCAGATCCAAGCACATTTTCATGCGCTCGACCATGTCTGCATCTTCAGGGGAAGCGAACTGAATGAAGTTTGCGGCAGGACCCACATCAAAAAGATAGTAGTTTGTGGAGTTGTATTCCGAAAAGCCGTAAAGAAAACGCTGCTCCATCCAATATTTTATGCGCTTGCGGCCACGCTCCATATGTTCTTTGCCGTCAGCACCGTCGTTTGTGAATATTCTGTCTTTCCACATTTGACCTGCCAGATATTCGGCAACGCCATAAAGCAGCTGATGGTTTTCAGACCAGAAACACAAAGAGTCACTTCCGGGCTCAGTCATCCAGTATTTAGCGTTGAGAAAAATGTCTTCAATCATTTGTGCCCCTTCAGGGGAGATTGAGCGAATGGTGTCAATATGAGAGTATTGCAGCCGCAAAAGACTCTGCATTCTGAAATCCTGGCAGTCGAAACGGCCGTCTATGTATTTTTTTGCAGGTGTAAGAGCTGCAAGAATGCTTTCATTGTCAAGTACAAAGCCACTTTCTTTTTGCAGGGCAGGGTTTTCAAGATAAAGGAGCAATTCGTGTAAAAGCCCCGCTCCCTCATTATTTGCAGGATGATGGGGCAGTGGCTTGATTGAAACATTTTTAAATATGTCTACGGCAAAATATGCCCCGACAGCGGCTACCAAAATTCTTTTCGCAATTTTTGCTTTTGATCTCATATAAAATGGTCACTCCTTTTAAAAAACTTCAAGTAGAGGCTTGTATGTATTTTATAGCTACAAGATGTATTCGCATTGCCCTGGGAATGTGGCTGAATTGTATTTTTAAATAAAAATTTAAGTTTATTGTAAGATATTCTATTCAAGATTGTCAAATGCTTTTTGGCATAAGAGATAAATAATCCTTGAGCCTTTCTCTATGCAATTGACAGCTATGAAAAACTTGTTATAATTAAAGTTGAATTTTGGTAAAAATTTAATATTTTGTAATGCACAACTGATATATATTCATAAATCCCCTGTAAGAAATTTTTGCCAGTGTATTTATAAAGGAGAGTCAGAGAATGGATATACGCTACAGCGTTTCAAAAAACGAGTTTAAGGGCATGGACACTGCCGCACTGCGTGAGAATTTTTTGATTGATGACTTGTTTGAAGACGACAAAATCAAATTATGCTATTCTCATTTTGACCGTATTATTGCAGGCGGGGCTGTGCCGGTAAACAAGGAACTTGTCCTGGAAGCGGCAGGCGAACTGGCCGCAAAATACTTTCTTGAAAGACGGGAAATGGGCATAATCAACATTGCAGGTGACGGTTTCGTTGTTGCCGACGGCGTTTCTTACCCGATGAAAAAATATGACTGCCTGTATCTGGGACGTGGAACAAAGGAAATAAAGTTTGTATCGGATTCATCTGAAAATCCGGCTGTGTTTTATATCAATTCCACTCCTGCTCACAAAGAATATCCCACAGTACATATTCCTAAGGAAAAGGCAGTGAATGTCGCTCTCGGTTCGTCCGCCGACTGCAACGAGCGCATCATATATAAATATATACTGCCCGGCAATGTAGAGAGCTGTCAGCTTGTTATGGGTCTGACGATTCTGGCCGAGGGCAGTGTCTGGAACACCATGCCCACCCACACCCATGAGCGCAGAATGGAAGTTTATTTGTATTTTGATGTGCCTGAAAATCACACGGTATTTCACATGATGGGCCCCGGAGATGAAACCCGTCATATAACCGTGAGAGACAGGCAGGCCGTGATTTCGCCCAGCTGGTCAATTCACAGCGGAGTCGGCACAAAGAACTACTCCTTTATCTGGGGTATGTGCGGTGAAAATCAGGACTTTGATGATATGCAGGGCATTCCAACAGATAACTTACTATAATATCAAAATCCGCACAGCCCTTTGTGTTGGGCTTTGCGGATTTCTATAAAAGGAGGCAAATCATGATTTTAGATAAGTTTAAGTTAGACGGAAAAATAGCGGTAGTTACAGGTGCCAACACAGGCTTAGGTCAGGGCATCTGCATAGCGCTTGCCGAAGCAGGTGCAACGGTTGTCGGTGTTGCAAGAAGAAGCTGTGAGGAAACAGCGGCACAAATCGAAAAGGACCGTTTTTTTGAATTGCGTGCAGACCTGTCTGATATGAATAATGCAGAGTATGTAATAGATGAAACCATTAAACAATTCGGTCGGATTGATATTTTAGTGAACAATGCAGGCATTATCCGCAGAGCAGATGTGGTTGATTTTACCGAGCAGGACTGGGACGATGTGATGAACCTCAACCTGAAAATGCTCTTTAAACTCAGCCAGTTGGCAGCAAGGCAATTCATTAAGCAGGGTGCCGGAGGCAAGATCATTAACATAGCCAGTATGCTCTCTTTCCAGGGCGGAATCCGTGTTGCAAGCTATACCGCAAGTAAAAGCGGCGTTAAGGGTCTTACAATGGAGATGGCAAATGAACTTGCAAAGTACAATATAAATGTAAATGCAATCGCTCCCGGCTATATGGTAACGAATAATACCGAAATGCTGCGTAAGGACGAGAAGCGCAGTGCGGAAATTTTAGCACGCATTCCCGCAGGTCGCTGGGGTATGCCTGAAGATATCGGCGGTGCCTGTGTCTTTCTTGCCAGCAGTGCATCAGACTATGTAAACGGCTTTACACTTGCGGTTGACGGCGGTTGGCTCGGTCGCTGATAAAAACTGGAGGACTTAAACTTATGACATATGCAAGACTAATTCAGAACGGCAGTATGTTTTATGCTGCATACAAAGATGGCAGCTATTATAAAATCGAGGGGGACCTTTTTGACGAGCATAAGGTGACAGACCAAAAGGTTGAGGGCGATTTTAAGATAGCCCCGCCTGTGACCCCTTCAAAAATAATAGCTCTGGGCGTGAATTACCGCAATCATGCTGCAGAATTGGGCGAAGAAATAAAGGTAGAGCCCCTGCTTTTTATGAAGCCGCCGACTGCCGTAATAGCTGCAAATGAGATTATTGAAATTGCAAATCCCGAGAATCGCACGGACTATGAGGCAGAGCTTGCAGTCATTATAAAAAAGAAGTGCAACAGGATTAAGGCTGATGAGGCTGAAAGCTATATTTTAGGCTATACCTGTGCAAATGATGTAACTGACAGAGTTTTGCAGAAAAAAGACGGTCAGTGGATAAGGGCAAAGGGTTTTGATACATATTGCCCGTTAGGCCCTCATATCGTGACTAACATTTCACCTATGGGGCTGCGTGTGCAGTCAATTCTGAACGGTGAAGTGCGTCAGGACTCAACTACTGACAAAATGATAAACAATGTTTTTGACACTGTTGCCTTTATAAGCAATATAATGACGCTGCTGCCTGGTGATGTTATTATGACAGGCACTCCGGAAGGTATCGGCCCGTTAAGTGCAGGAGATGAAATCGAAATCAGAATTCAGGGAGTAGGCAGCCTTGTAAACAGGGTCGTAAACCGTGAAAACGATTAAGCGGTATATGCTTTGTTTTTTCAGTAAGAATAATTAAATATGCGACACAATAACACACCCCCTATTGTAGGATTATAAACTGCAATAGGGGGGATTTTTTTGGCAGACGGCAAAAACGAACTGGTAGCAGATTCTTGTGCCGTATCTGCAGATATATATTCCGATTGTGTAATTTTCAGCAATGCGGTTAACCACACAGATGATGGCACTATGGAATAAGTTCAGTACATTAAATACTTAGACGACAATGAAATCAAAAGTCTCAGATAAGCGAAGCGAAAGTTGTAATCTGTCCCGAAAAATCATTAAAAACCCGCCGGCCATTTTTAGGCTGGCGGGTTATATCTCTTCACTGATAAAGTGACATAGCTGAAGCTGTATTACATCCAGACATAATCCGGTATGTCGATTCTCATAAGGCAAATGTCATCTGAGCACTTTATGCTCTTGAGCATTGTTACATCAACCGCACAGTTAAAGGCTTTCTCAAATAAGACCTTGCTGTAACCTGCACTGCATTGACACCATGTCATGCTGTTGAGTTTTTGCACCCCGGCCAACATTGGACAAGGGCAGAAATCAAATTGCAGATAAAGCTGACCGTCCCGATAAGACAATCCGGCAGATTTCGCTTCCTGTGACGATGCAAATTCCTCCAGATTGGAGGCTTTGCTTTTCAGCCGCTCAAGTAAAGCCAGTTTCTCTTCCATTCCATACCCGCATTGACACTCCATTCTGATAACCTTTACAGCCTCAGTGTCAAATTTCTCCTCAAGTCTCTGCATTGTCGATGCGACCCAGGACGGGTTGTCTTCGTTTCTTGCCGCATCATTCTTTCCATAGACGATTTCAGAGGCAGTTTCAGTGTCGCTTGCCCGTTTGATAGCTTCAAATATAGCCTGTTCCTGTATTTTCCTGATATCAAACATAAGTTTCATCCTTTCCGACCTTCTGTCTGTCAAGGACGATGTTAGCATGAATCCTATCGTGTGACTTCTGAATATCTGACCAATTCATTCCGCTTTACAGGAATGCACAAATCAAAGCTGACAGCCCGATTGTCGATATCCATATTACGGTAGATATTCAGCCCGTAGCGCCTGTTCATTACATAACCGCTATCAGGCAGCCAGATGCTGAACACACCCTGAATGGCGCAGAATATATCTTCAATCAGCCCTTCAAAACGATATATTGCGAACTTACCGCCTTTAATCACGAGTCTGTTGTCCGATTCGTTATTAATGTCTGCGGTCAGGCATATATCATATATGCAGTCCGACACATCTGTCACGGCAGGGTCATCGTAGAACCTTTCGATGTATAGTGTGTCTTGCTTTATGAAGCGGCTGTTGGAAGCAAGAAACCGTGGCCATTTGTCTTTCAGGTCAATGTAATTGCCGACTACCCGTTCATAGATTACCGGCATGTCAGGCAGCTCGCTTACAATGATTTGACTGTTGTACTGCTCAAAATCCGCATACTCGCTATGCGCCTGTGGATAAAAAGGATTAGTCATGCCGCTTACATTTACGGCTTGGCGAAATTCCACCGGGGACAGCCGATGATGCTTTTTAAAGGCCCAGCTGAAATTTGAGGCACTGTAGCCATAGTCGAGCCCGATATCGGTTATTGATATATCCTTTCGCAGCTTGATATCCACTGCGCTCTGATCCATTTTCAGGCGCAGGATAAACTCATAGATACTCTTTCCGGTGACTGCTTTAAAACATCGATTGAGATATGCCTCAGAGTAATGAAAATGCTCTGCTACATCTCTTGCTGTGAGTCCGTCGCAGAGGTGTTCTAAGATATATTCAATGCAGCTGTTATTTAATTCTCTGTCCATAGCAGATTTCCTCATTGTTCAGTTTTTCAGTATGAGAAATAAAAAACAAATAACTGTTTTGAAGAAATTATACCGATTTTACTTACCTACGGCAATAACTCAAAATAATAAAGTCCGTATACCTTTTAAACTACAAGCAAACGAAACCCCATAAAGTCTTGATATCAAGGCTTTTAGGTATATAAAAAGGCAGCAGATTTTCTATCAAAATCTGCTGCCTATCTGGAGAAGGACACGAGTTTAATACAAAATGCACCCGGTAGCCTCGTTCCCGTTTGTTCCGTTTGCTTTGTGCACACCCTTGTTTATTGCGTTGACAGAATCTCCTGTTGACCGGGCAGTAGCATTTTTATACTCTTTTTCGCCTCCAACGCCTATAGTAGTTAAACCGTATTATCTGCCAAAACACCTCCTCCTTCCAAAAATGAACATGAAAA
>JAAYOZ010000127.1 GCA_012520115.1 Clostridiales bacterium
GCCGTCGATATAAGAATCCGGTACGCCCACAGTGTTGTGCGTAACCTTTACCGTAGCCTTTGCGCTTGTGCCGCTTATAACAACATAGTCGGGGCTGTCAATATCGAGCGAGCCGAATCTCTGCTCTGTCAGAACATCCGGCAGTGCGGAGGCAACATAGGGCAGCACCGCATTTAAAAGCTCATTCGAGCGGATGTTAAGCCTGTACAGCAGAGTGTTTACTATATCTTTTAGTCCTTCTTGCTTGATAAGTTTCTCTGCCGAGGTTAAATTATTCGGATTAAGCCCGGCGCCCAGCACTGCTTTTATGACCTTGTTTACGGCTGTCAGCAGACCCCTCATGCCGTTGCTGTCATTAAGAATGTTATTATTCTCAGTATTTCTGACAAACATGTTCACGGCGTCGGCTGAATTCAGGTCAAGCAGGTTGCCCAGCACCTTTTCCTTCAGAACCTTCTCGGTATCAAAGGTATAGCCGTGACCGTCAGCGCCGTTTATAAAGCTGAGGTCTATTACATCTGCAATAACCTTATTGAGCTTATCCCACGGGGCATAAACCGAGCTTGCCTTCTGACCCCTTGTCAGATTAAGCGTATCCGTAACTGTCAGTATGCCCTTTGTATAGGACAGCGCCCAGTCCACGATTTCGTCAAGGAAGTCGACTGAAGTCCAGCCCGCATTCTTTTTGGCGAGAACATCAGCGGCGTCAAGGTCAAGACCCGCATACTGGTCCAGATAGAACACGGCTGCATCGATAAACATATCGAAAAGCAGCTCTCTCCACTCGCTCTCGGACTTAGCTTGCATTGTGAGGGTGGAGACATTGCCGAAAATCAGATTGTCAAATTTAAGGTGGGGAGCCTCAAGCAGGAGTACCTCCCTGATTGCGAGTACCGCCATCTCCTCCAATGTCTGCACGGAGGCGGGGATAATAAGGGAGGGCAGCTGCGTTTCGAGCATGCCCCTTAAAAGCAGGGCAGCCAGCTGCTCAAGACTCTTGTCCTCAATATTCTCAAGCAGGCTTGTATCGAAATTCGTACCGAAGGTCTCTGCGGGGATTTTAGGCAGTATGAACTTTAAGAGCTTGTTTATGTTTTCGTTGAGATTCTCATTGCCGCCGTTTGCAAGGCCGATTGAGCTAAATGCGCTCTGTGTGAAAACGGTCTTAGCCACGGCTACAAGCAGCTTGTTCGCATTTGCGGCAAAGTCTGTGGAAGCACCTAACTCCCCGAGAGTGTTTTTAAAGGTATAATCCCAGTTGATAACGCCGTAGAAGGCGTTTGTGCTGTCCGTCAAAACCTCATAATAGGTCTCGCCTGTGCGGACATAGTATTTGTTATTGTATTTAAAGAAGTCTGTGTTTGAAATGGCGTTTGACTTCTTCGGCGCCTTGCCGGAGAGAGTCGTAATAAGGCTCTTATTCGTGATTTCGGAAAGCTTTGCGCCGCTTAAGGTAACAAGCAGCTGCTTTAAGCCGTTGTTAAGGGGCAGCACGAGCAAATCGGTATAAGCCGTGTTTATCAGATGTTCGATTATGTTATATAAGGAGTTGGCGGTAAGGTCTATTTTGGAGGACTGCAGAGAGGGGAGTATGACGGCGCCCGGGGACAGTGCGGGCACAGCCTCTGCGCCGGGAAGCCCCAGAAGCTCTGTAATCATCTTTGTAATATCCGTAATCGAAAGACCGCTTAAATCAACGGGCAGACCGAGGAAGGAGAGGAAGGAAGATACGGTGGATAGCAGTGCGCCCGTGTCAATGCTTGAAGAGTCAAAGGTTGAGGGCTTTGTCAGCATATCAGTAATCAGCGTATTAATAAGAGCGTCGGCGGTCTTAAACTTGTCGCTGTACTTGGCGACCGCATAGGTCGTGGGATAGCCCTCTCTGTAAACCACAAATTCATACAGATAGCCCTTAATCATCTCCGTGATATCGCCTATCATCTCGTTTATGTCAACGAAGGAATCGAGGAAGCCCAGATTAATGCTGCCGTCTATGGCCTTTGTAATAAATCCCCTGCTGTCGTTTGCAAATTGGATTAAGCCCTTTATTATCTGCAGGTCTTTTTCACCCGTACCCCTGCGTTTGCCTTTTATGGCGTCAAACTTCAGTGAGGTCAGGTCTCCGACCAGAGAACCCAAGAGCTTGGCAATGTCAATTAATTCGGACACTCTGTCAAGGGATTTAAGAATTCCGTTGACCGATGTCGTATCGATTACAAGATCGTCGAGCAAAGGAATATTTTGAGTTATTACCGTGCCGCTTTCCGCCAGAGACTTATCCGCATAGTCAAGCAAAAGCGTTGCCGCCTGTTGGGGCGTCAGCACTGCCTTGTCTACCGAGTTGTAGTTGTCGGCGGTCACAAATGCCGCAAATGCGGGCATACTGATGGATACCGAGCTTATAAGCATCAGTACCGCAAGTAAAATGCTTAAAAAGCGATTCCTCTTTTTAATAATAATCCCCCTATTTTGCCTTTTCCCCTCTTATGTCTAATATAACTTGTCCTTCGACAAGTTTCAAATGAAATATTCGGAAATGGAAAAAACGTATCTACATTAAGGATAAATTAAAACTCGACATATGTCAACAAATACGCCGCTTTGCAACGCAAAATTTACTTTTTAAGCACGTGTAAATAATGGAACAGAAAATGGCAAACTCAATTACCCTAATTTTAACTTTTCCGTCGCATTTTTTTAATAATGGCTTGTTTACTTTTCCTGATTAAAATGATAAAATAAGAAAAAATTTCGCAAAGTAGCAAACAGCTCTGTTAAAAAACAAAAGCATTTTTAAAGGGGGATTTGCTGTGATAGATAAAATAAGGGATGAAGGAACTGACCTACTATTTAACGCAATTCTGAAGCTTGAAACGCTCGACGAATGCTATGCCTTCTTTGACGACCTTTGCACCGTTCCCGAAATTCGTGCAATGGCTCAGAGAATTGTCGTAGCAAAGATGCTGCGTGAAAACAGGCATTACAGCGAGATTGCCGAAAGCACAAAGGTATCTACGGCAACCATCAGCAGAGTTAAGCGCAGCCTCCACTACGGCAGGGACGGATACGACATTGTATTCAAAAGGCTTGCAAAATGAGTGCCTATGACGCCCTCGCCCGCTTTTATGACCTGCTGACAACGGATGTTGACTACGAAAAGCGGGGCGAATACATCCACTCTCTCTTAATAGAGCACGGCGCAGATAAGGGCATAATGCTCGACCTGTCCTGCGGCACCGGCACTTTGACCGAGTTCTTTTATAAAAAGGGCTACGATATGATAGGTGTGGACAAGTCGCCGGAAATGCTTATGAAGGCACGGCAGAAGTTTTTTTTAAGCGGCTGTGACGCCCTGCTCTTGTGTCAGGACATAAGAGAGCTTGACCTTTACGGCACCGTCGACTGCGCCATATGCACCCTCGACAGCATCAATCACCTGCCCACAATAGAGGATATATCAACAGCCTTCTCAAGAGTATCCCTGTTTTTAAACAGGGGCGGGGTCTTTGTGTTCGATGTGAACACCGAATACAAGCACAGGGAGATTCTCGGCGACAACACCTTCGTACTCGAGGAGGATGATGTCTTTGTGGTCTGGCAGAATGCTTACGAGGCGAGCGACAAAAGCACCGACATCTGCCTTGACATCTTCACAAAAAACGGCGAGCTTTATGAGCGAAGCACCGAGGAGTTCACCGAATGGGCATATAGTACAAGGGAGCTTTGCGACGCTCTGACCGAAAACGGCTTTGAGGTCAAGGCCGTCTATGACGACCTGAGCCGTGAATGCGAGAGAGAGGACAGCGAAAGGCTGTATTTCGTGGCGGTGAAAAAATAGGCTCAGGCTTTTAATTTCACAAAAAAATGATATAATACTTAAGTAATTTGCCCGAAGCGGCTTTCTGACGCTTTCGGGCTTAGTTTTGAGGAGAATTATATGGCACATTCAGTCAGGTGCATTTCAAAGGACGGCACCCTCTTTGTAATGGCTGCGGACACGACCGACATCGTCGAAACCGCAAGACGTCTGCATCACACCTCAAAGGTCTGCTCTGCGGCGCTGGGCAGGCTTCTTACCGGCTGCTCCTTTATGGGTCAGCTCTTAAAGGGCAATGACGACACCGTCACTTTAAGGGTCAAGGGCGGCGGCGAGGCCGGCGTGGTCGTGGCGGTAGCCGACAGTGACGGCAATGTTAAAGGATATATAGAGAACCCGAATGTGGAGCTGCCTTTAAACAGTAAGGGCAAGCTCGACGTAGGCGGCGCCGTCGGCAAGGACGGCTATATCACCGTCATGCGTGACTTAGGGTTAAAGGAGCCTTATATCGGTCAGACGCCCCTTGTTTCAGGCGAAATCGCAGAGGACATCACCGCATACTACGCCATGAGCGAGCAGACCCCCACTGTCTGCGCTCTGGGAGTGCTTGTTAACCCCGACCTTACAATAGCCGTGGCAGGCGGCTTTATGGTTCAGCTTCTGCCCACAGCCGACAGTGAGGCAATCGACAGGGTGGAGAAGTGCATTCAGGACATCCCCGCTGTTACAACGATGCTCGCAGAAGGGCTGACGCCGCTTGATATATGCAGAAAAGTGCTGTCCGAGTTTGAGCTTGAACAGCTTGACGAGTCCTTCCCGGAATACCGCTGCGACTGCAGCAGGGACAGGGTCGCAAGGGCCCTTGTAACATTGGGCAAGGAAGAGCTTCTGAGCATGGCCCAGGACGAATTTACCGAGGTTAATTGCCATTTTTGCAATAAGAAGTATAAGTTTACCCCAGCCGAAATTAAAGCCCTTGCAAAAAGCTGAGATTTACAGAAATTGCTCAGAAAAAAATTCAAAAACCCTCTTGCCATTGGCTTTCTTATATGCTATAATCCTTTCCACGAAGTCAGACAAAGCCAATCGCACAGATTTGCAGATAAACTTTTAGTTTATTTTCAGCTTCATTTGTCAACATGTTCCGGCCCGTTCCGGTTCGAACCTCGAAGAAAATTCAAAAAAATATGTTGACAACAAAGGCGAATTATAGTATAGTTTATAGGCAGTGCGCGGGAGCATAGCTCAGCTGGGAGAGCACTTGCCTTACAAGCAAGGGGTCACAGGTTCGAGCCCTGTTGCTCCCACCA
>JAAYOZ010000128.1 GCA_012520115.1 Clostridiales bacterium
AAACCCTTATATATCAGGCTTTTAGCTCTATTCTATTCTTCTATTCTTGACATCAATGTTACGCACTCCACATGGGGGGTGTGGGGGAACATGTCGACGGGGGTGGGGGTGTGGAGTGCATAGCCCTTTTCTTTGAATATGGCGGCGTCACGGGCTAAGGTGGCGCAGTCGCAGGAGATATAGACTATTCTCTCGGGGTTCATTTTCGCTATCGTGTCTATTAACTCCGGGGTGCAGCCCTTTCTCGGCGGGTCTATAACCAGCACGTCCGGTATGTCACCTCTTTGCAGAAGGATTTCCGCCGCCTTCTCCGCCGTGGCGCATATAAACTCGGTGTTATTGATTCCGTTCATTTTTGCGTTTTCCCTTGCGGTTTTAACGGACTCCTCCACTACCTCAACGCCGATGAGCTTTATGGGCGTACTGCCGGTGTTTGCGCTTTCCTTCATGGCTTCCTTAATCATGAACAGACCGATTGTGCCGGTGCCGCAGTAGAGGTCCATAAGGGTTTCGCCGCCCTTGAGGCTTGCCAGCTCTGCGGCCTTTTTATACAGTCTTTCGGCCTGCTCTTTGTTTATCTGATAGAAAACCTCCGGCGGCAGCTTGATTTCAAGGTCGCCGAGCCTGTCGCCGATGGCCTTTTCGCCGTAAATCAGCTCGAAGTCATCGCCCAGAATCACATTCGTGTCCCTTGTGTTTTTGTTCAGGCAGATGCTTTTTACGCTGTCGTGCTTTTCGGTGATTCTCTTTATAAGCTGTGCTTTGTCCTTCTCCTTAAGGTTGCCGTTTAACACAAGGCAGAGCATAATTTCGCCCGTGGCAAAGCCCTTTCTGAGATAGATATGCCTTACAAGCCCCTTGCCTGTGCTTTCGTCATAGGCTTTTATTTTGCCCTCTTGCATCCAGCTTCGGACCTCGTTCACGATTTCGCCGAACTGCTCCGGCTGGAGCCTGCATATCCCGCCGCACTCTATAATTCTGTGGCTTCTCGGAGCGAAAAAGCCTATCTTTATTTCGCCGTTTTCCTCTCTGACGGGGAACTGTGCCTTGTTTCTGTAACCGTTGATTTCCGGTGAGGGCATAACGGGGTTCACATCAATCTGGATGCCGCCTATGCGCCTGAAGGCGTCCTCCACCATCTGCCGCTTTATTCTAAGCTGTGCCTCATAATCGATATGACGGTAGGTGCAGCCGCCGCAGCTAAAGCTTACGGGGCAGTCGGATTCGATTCTGTCCGGTGAGGGGCTTATGATTCTCTCGATTTTGCCTATGGCATAGTTCTTTTTGACCTTGATTATGCGGCAGTCTATTACATCGCCTATCGCCCCGTTCGGGACAAAAACCGTAAAGGAGTTATGTCTGCCGACGGCGCTGCCCTCTGAGGTCATGCCCTCGATATTGAGTCTTATTACATCGTTCTTTTGCGGAGAAGTGCTCATGCTGTCATTCCGTTCTTTGTATATTCAGAAGGCCCTCTCCTTAAACGGAAAGGGCCTTTAGCCTTAAAACTCTACTTCAAGCCCATCATAGGAAACGATGAAGCCTTTTTCTTTTGCGATGGGTACAAGCTCGTCATAGATAAGCCTGCCGTTGTGGGAGAAGTGGTGCATGCAGAAAATCGTACTCTCGTCCGCACAGCCGAGCTCAAGCAGGCGGTTCCTGACCT
>JAAYOZ010000129.1 GCA_012520115.1 Clostridiales bacterium
GCTTTCTGTTTAAGTATATACTTATCCCTCGGAGAGTGCACTGCACCGCCTTTACGGTGGTGAGTAAGTGCGCCCTTAAGAGAAAGTAAAAACAAACTATTGGTTCGGATATAAATTCTTAACCCGCACAAGCATCCGGAGTACGAAAGTGCTCCGGATTTTTTTCTTTTGGGGAGTGTTTTCAAGGGTATTTAAAGGTGCATGTTTTACACGGACTGAGGGATTTTTCTGACCGATTTCTGAGTGTCTTTTTGTACAGATTTTTTAGGCAGGAAAATCAAGGCGAAAAGCAGATGAAAAATAATCATTATGGGCACCTGTATGGCACTTTTTGTGCCGAGTGCCGGTATTAATTGGTATAACCGTTAGTCCGCGAGGTTTACTATTGTGTGTTTTTAGCGGCGAACCTCGTTGGAAACACATACTGAAACTTTACTGTTTGCAAATATAAAAACAACTCGCTGTAATTAAGAAGTGAAGTGGGTAATATAACTTGACTTATTTTTGTATTAAGGTTAGAATTATTAAAATAAATTTAAATAATTATTTCGGTTGGAGCAGACTGCTGTTTTCAAGAATTGAGCTTTAAGGGTGGAGGGATTCTATGAAGTTTCTTTCCCTCTTTATTTATATGGACAGATAAACGGATAATAATTAAGAATATTGGTAATTGATATTATTTTGGGGGATAAAAATGGTTTCAGAAATACTGAATGATGTAATGGCAGCCGAGAAGCAAGCGGCTGAAAAAGTAGATTCGGCTAATCAGAAAGCAGCCCGGATCATTGCCGATGCCGATTTAAAAGCCAAAGAAATAATTGATAAAGCAAAAGAGGACGGCAAAAAAGAAGCAGAAAGCCTTATTCGGAAAAACAGTGTTATAATAAAAGAGATTCTTTATGACAGTAACAAGAAAGCTGATATTGCTTCCTCTGATATAAGAGAAAAAGCTTTTGCGAAAAAAGAAGCGGCAATCGATATGGTGATTAAAAAGATAATATCCGGTTGATTAAATCATAATTACAAAAGATAAGGAGGTATCTGAGTATGGCAAAGCTGTTGATGCAGCGTATTGAGATAATTGCATTGCTTAATGACCGCAAAAAGATTCTTGAGCATTTGCAGCTTCTCGGCGTCGTGGAATTTTCCGATGTTCAGAATGAAGCTTTCGTCAAAGTTAATACCTCTTCTTATATATCTCAATACGAAAAATGTATCAATACCGCAACAGCCGCAAAAGATATACTGAATAAGTATGCTCCGATAAAAAAGTCTCTCCTGGCTTCGCTGAACGGTAGGCGGGAAATCGGAGTCGGTGAATTTCTTGATAATGTAGATAAAAGAGACTTCTTTCTTCAGAATTGTTATGATTTGATCAGTTATGAAAGAGTTATTAATGAAAACCGGGCGGCAATCGTCAGAACACAGACACTGATGGACGCTTTGAAAATCTGGCTTAATCTGGATATACCGATGAACTTTAAAGGCACAAAATATACACAGTGTTTTATCGGTGTTGTTCCTAATCAGAGGACTGTTTCGGATATCCTTGAGGCAATTGCAAGAGTAAATCCGAAACTTGAAATGATTGAGATAGATATTATTTCTTCATCAAAAGAACAGAACTGCATAGCTGTTGTCTGTCACAAATCTGTTGCCGATGAAACAAATGAAGCTTTGCGGCAGATAGGATTTGTGGTACCTTCCGAGTCTTATGAGCAGATTCCCGCTGAGAAAATGCAGCAGTATGAAAAAGACATCGAAAAATATAAAAACGAGATTGAAGAAAACATAAAAAAGATAAAAGCGAGTGCTGATTTAATCAATGAGGTTGAGTTCCTGATTGACTATTTCAGCATAAGGAAGGAAAAATATCAGGCATTAAGCAAAGTCGGCCTGACAAAAAACACCTTTATCATTCGGGGCTATATCCCCGAAAAATATGCAAAAAAGTGTGTGGACGAGCTTGAATCGAAATATACGGTTGCCATAAGTATCACAACCCCCGAAGAGGACGAAGATGTCCCCGTGCTGTTGGAAAACGGAGACTTTGTCTCCCCTGTCGAGCCGATAACTGAAATGTTTGCCTTGCCGGCAAAAAAAGACATCGATCCGAGTGCGGTCATGGCGTTTTTCTATTATCTGTTTTTCGGCCTGATGCTGTCAGACGCAGGTTACGGTGTATTGATGGTTATAGGAACAGCGATTGCATTAAAGAAGTTCAGCATTGAAGGCCCTTTAAGAAAAACGCTCAAAATGTTTTTTTACTCCGGCATTTCAACTGTATTCTGGGGCGCTATGTTCGGCAGCTGGTTCGGCGATATAGTACCCATTATATATAAGCAGTTTCTGCATGCCGAACCCCCGAATATTGCACTGTGGTTTGAACCGATTACAGACCCCATGAAACTTTTACTTTTTTCCTTCGGTCTTGGTATAATTCATCTGTTCGTCGGACAGGCTGTCAGCTTCAAAATGACATGGGACGAAGGCAAAAAGATAGATGCCGTGCTGGATACGGTGCCTACCTACCTGTTTGTTCTGGGCGTCGCACCGTTAGCTGCGGGAATTCTTATCAGTGTGCCGGAAACCTTGTCAACGGTTGGCAAATATCTTGCACTCATCGGCTTGGCTTTAATTATTCTTACTTCCGGAAGAAAATCCAAAAACATATTTGCCCGATTCGGAGGAGGCATTTACGGTTTATATAATATAGCTTCG
The DNA here is from genome assembly GCA_012520115.1 of Clostridiales bacterium. Lineage (GTDB taxonomy): Bacteria > Bacillota > Clostridia > Oscillospirales > Acutalibacteraceae > DTU053. The sequence continues at coordinate 2,722 of JAAYOZ010000129.1, forward strand.
GGATATTTAAGCGACATACTTTCTTATTCACGTTTACTGGCGCTCGGGCTGGCTACGGGAAGCATTGCGGGAGTAATCAATCTTATGGGTACAATGCCGACTGACCCGGCAGCAAAAGCGGTACTGTTAGTTGTTGTGTTTCTGATAGGGCATCCTTTGAATATGGCTATCAATCTTTTGGGTGCCTATGTTCATACAAACAGACTTCAGTTTGTTGAATTCTTTTCTAAGTTCTATGAGGGCGGAGGCAGAGCCTTCAGTCCTTTAAAAGCAGATACTAAATACATTAAAATTAAGGAGAATTGATAGAATGAATAACTACGGACTTGTTTTGGCAATATTAGGTGCAATTCTGGCTGCTTTGCTTCCGGGAATCGGCTCGGCAAGAGGTGTAGGCATGGTTGGTGAAGCTGCCGGCGGCGTTATATCCGAAGACCCTTCAAAATTCAGCAAATTATTGATATTGCAGCTTCTGCCCGGCACTCAGGGCCTTTACGGCCTGCTTACGGCAGTTCTTGAACTCAGCCAGATCGGAATACTTGGCGGCGACCCTGTCGAGCTTTCACTGGCCCGTGGCCTTATGTACTTAATAGCCTGCATGCCGATTGCCGTTGTCGGTTACTTTTCTGCGATAATTCAGGCCAGAACCGCTGTCACGGGTGTCGGAATTGTTGCGAAAAAGCCCGATCAGAACGGTAAAGCAATTACAATGTCCGCTATGGTTGAAACATATGCGATTCTGGCTCTGCTTGTGTCAATCCTTGCAATGAATAGTTTGAAATAAGGTGGATAGGCAAATGACCGGTATAGAAAAAATAGTAAGAAAAATTGAAGAAGACAGTAAAGCCATTTGCGATAATATTATTTCAAATGCTCTGGCCGAGGCGCAGGCAATTTCAGATAATGCCCGAACTGTAGCCGAGAAGATAAAAAATGAGGAAATCGAAGCCGCTGAAAAACAATGTAAAACAGATACAGAGCTTGCACATTCAAAAGCTGAGCATGAGTACAATAAAACAATTCTTGCGGCAAAAATCAGTATAATAAATGAAATAATCGAGGAGTCAGTCCGTAAACTGAAAAACCTTCCTGACACCGAATATTTTGATGTTATTACAAGGCTGATTAAGAATCATGCCCAAAACGGCTGCGGAGTACTTCGATTTTCAGGCAAGGACCTTAATCGTCTGCCAGAAGATTTTGAAGCAGGTCTTAACAAAATGTTCGCCGGAAGCGGAAAATCCTTTGTTCTAAGCAATGAGCCCATCGATATAGACGGAGGAGTTGTGATTGTGTATAACGACATTGAGCAGAATTGCTCTTTCGATGCTATATTAAATGCTTGTGTTGACGAGATTAAAGATGAGCTGTTCAGAGAAGTTTTTGCGGGGGAAAGCGTATGAAAGAAACCGATTATGCTTACGCCGTTGCCAGAATCAGAGTAAACGAGTTAAGTCTTTTGACAACATCTGATTTAGAGCAGCTTATTGCTGCCCCAAATTTACAGTCAGCACTTCATTTTCTGGAATCAAAAGGCTGGATTAATCCTGAGGATAAGGATGATGTCAACAACGTACTGAAAAAACAATTGAATAACACCTGGCAGCTTTTGTCTGAGATTTCACCGGATTTAAGCGCTTTGGAATTCTTAATTGTCAAGAATGATTTTCACAATATTAAGGCGGTACTTAAAGCGTTTGTTTCCGAAAATGCTTTCAGTTCACATACAAGCGGAACCGCCAGTTTTATCATCCCGTCAACTGTCAGTCCGGAGCAGATTATGCATGCTGTTTTCAATAAAAGCTTTGATGAGCTTCCGGGTTTCTTAAAAGATGCGGTTACGGAAACTTATAACGTGTTGATACAAACATCCGACGGTCAGCTTGCAGATATTATGCTTGATTCTTATGCTTTGAATGAAACCATGAATAAAGCCGAAAAAACAAAAAACGAATTTGTTATTCATCTTGCTGAGCTTATTTGTGTTACGGCAAATATTAAAATTGCCCTGCGCTCTGCCCGTACAAAAAAAGAAAAGCAGTTTCTTGAAAAGGCTTTATGCCGCACAAAGTCGCTTGACAGAGCAGCTTTAATCGATGCGGCATCTAAAAGCGTCGAAGAACTGCTCGAGTTTTTATCAACAACTTCTTACAGTGAAGCTGCCGAACAAATCGGGATATCCTATTCGGCTTTTGAAAAATGGTGTGACGATATATTGATGTCGCATATCGAAAAAGCAAAATATAAAAGCTTCGGCATTGAGCCGTTAATTGCTTTTTATATAGCAAAAGATGCAGAAATCAAAAATGTCAGGATTATTCTGTCCTGCAAACATAATGAACTTCCACCTCAGACAATCAGAGAAAGGGTTCGAAAGCTTTATGTATAGAATAGCCGTAATGGGTGATAAAGACAGCATATACGGGTTTGCCGCATTGGGTCTTGAAATCTATCCGACTGAAGACCCAGATACTGCGGTCGATACCCTTAAAAAATTAGCTCATAATGATTATGCGGTAATCTACATTACCGAAGCGCTTGCCGCAAAAATACCTGATGAAATTGAAAAATATCGGGACAGAATCACTCCTGCGATAATTCTTATCCCGGGTATTTTCGGAAACACGGGTATGGGAATCAATAATGTAAAAAGAGCGGTTGAAAAAGCTGTCGGCTCGGATATATTGAATTAGAAATGGGGTGTACCAATGAGTTACGGTACGATTTTAAAGGTATCAGGGCCTTTAGTGGTCGCCGAAGGTATGAGAGATGCCAACATGTTTGACGTTGTGCGTGTCAGCGAAAAAAGACTTATAGGCGAAATAATCGAAATGCGCTCGGACAGAGCCTCCATTCAGGTATATGAAGAAACATCCGGCTTAAGGCCGGGTGAGCCTGTTGAGTCGACCGGCGAGCCCATGAGTGTTGAGCTCGGTCCCGGGCTGATCGGAAGTATCTTTGACGGAATTCAGCGTCCGCTTGACGATATTATGAAAATTGCGGGAAACAACCTGACCCGCGGAATTGAAGCACATTCTCTTAAAAGAGAGCGCAAATGGATTTTCGAGCCGACCGTAACTGTCGGCACCGAGGTTGTCGGCGGCGATATTATCGGTACCGTGCAGGAAACTGATGTGGTTTTGCATAAAATTATGGTTCCCGCTTTTGTAAAGGGTAAGATAAAGAGCATTGAAAAGGGTGAGTTTACCGTAACCGATACCGTAGCAATCGTTGATACGGATAAAGGTGAAGTTGAGGTACAGCTTATGCAGAAGTGGCCTGTCAGAAAAGGCAGACCTTTTGCTACAAAGCTTGCGCCGAATAAACCGCTCATTACCGGTCAAAGGGTCGTAGACTGCCTGTTCCCGATTGCAAAGGGCGGAGTAGCGGCTATTCCCGGACCCTTCGGAAGCGGAAAAACGGTTACGCAGCATCAGCTTGCCAAATGGGCTGAAGCAGACATAATCGTATATATCGGCTGCGGCGAACGCGGCAATGAGATGACCAATGTACTTAATGAATTTCCCGAGCTGATTGATCCTCACACCGGAAAATCATTGATGGAAAGAACCGTGCTTATCGCAAACACTTCGGACATGCCGGTTGCGGCCCGTGAAGCATCAATATATACGGGTATTACTATTGCCGAATATTTCAGAGATATGGGTTATTCCGTTGCTCTGATGGCGGATTCCACGTCACGTTGGGCGGAAGCCCTGCGTGAGATGTCAGGAAGGCTTGAAGAAATGCCCGGCGAAGAAGGATATCCGGCATACCTTAGCAGCCGTCTTGCAGGCTTTTATGAGAGGGCAGGACGGGTTATCGCTCTGGGTTCCGATAACCGTGAAGGAACATTGTCTGTAATCGGCGCCGTATCTCCCCCGGGCGGTGACATTTCAGAGCCTGTTTCTCAGGCAACGCTCAGAATTGTAAAGGTTTTCTGGGGGCTTGATGCAAAGCTTGCATACAAGCGTCATTTCCCTGCAATCAACTGGCTGACAAGCTATTCATTGTATGTAGACACCTTGAAAAAATGGTATGAAGATAATGTTTCTCCTGAGTGGGTACAGCTAAGAGGAAGAATCATGAGCCTTTTGCATGATGAAGCAGAGCTTGATGAAATCGTTAAGCTTGTGGGTATTGATGCCCTGTCAGCAGGCGACAGATTGAAAATGGAAACAGCCCGTTCGATTCGCGAGGATTTTCTTCATCAGCTTGCTTTTCATGAGGTGGATACCTACACGAGTCTGAATAAGCAGTTGTTAATGATGAAACTCATTCTGAGCTTTTATGATTTAGCATTAGAAGCTCTGAACAACGGCGGCAATATCGAGGCTATTTCCAGTCTTGCCGTAAGAGAGCAGATCGGCAGATTCAAATATGTAAAAGAAGAAAACATCTATGATGAGTTCGATAAAATCATGAAAAATCTGAACGCTCAGATGCAGGAATCTATCGTAAAGGAGGAAGAATAATGCCTTTGGAATACAGAACTATTCAAGAGGTAGCGGGACCCTTGATGCTCGTACGGGATGTGCATAACGTTTCATATAACGAATTGGGAGAAATAGAGCTCGAAAGCGGTGAAACACGTCGCTGCAAGGTTCTTGAGATAAACGGCACCAACGCTCTGGTCCAGCTTTTTGAAAGTTCAACGGGAATTAATCTCTCCAACAGTAAGATTCGCTTTCTGGGTCGGCAGATGGAGCTCGGAGTTTCAATAGATATGCTGGGACGCATTTTTGACGGACTCGGCAGGGTTATCGATAACGGTCCGGAAATCATCCCTGACAAACGCATGGATGTAAACGGTTTGCCGATTAATCCGGTGGCAAGAAATTATCCCGAAGAGTTTATCCAGACAGGCATATCCGCTATTGACGGCTTAAATACGCTCGTCCGAGGACAAAAGCTTCCGATTTTTTCGGCAAGCGGCCTTCCCCATGCTCAGTTGGCCGCTCAGATAGCGAGGCAGGCTAAGGTTCGGGGCACCAATGAACAGTTTGCAGTTGTATTTGCCGCAATGGGGATAACCTTTGAAGAATCAAATTACTTCATTGAAAGCTTCCGTGAAACCGGCGCAATAGACAGAACGGTGCTGTTTATCAATCTTGCCAATGACCCTGCAATCGAACGCATTGCGACTCCGAAAATGGCACTTACCGCAGCGGAGTATTTGGCTTTTGACAAAGGTATGCATGTGCTTGTAATACTTACCGATATAACAAACTATGCGGATGCTTTGCGTGAAGTATCCGCAGCACGAAAAGAAGTCCCGGGCAGACGAGGATACCCGGGGTATATGTATACTGACCTTGCCACTATCTATGAGAGGGCCGGAAGGCAAAAAGGTAAAGACGGCAGCATCACCATGATCCCGATTTTGTCTATGCCGGAGGACGATAAGACTCACCCGATTCCTGACCTGACCGGATATATTACGGAAGGACAGATTATTCTCAGCCGTGATTTGTACCGCAAAGGCATTACTCCCCCGATTGATGTACTGCCCTCTTTGTCAAGGCTTAAGGATAAAGGTATTGGTGAAGGCAAAACCAGAGCCGACCATTCCAACACAATGAATCAGCTTTTTTCCGCTTATGCAAGAGGAAAAGACTGCAAAGAGCTGATGGTTATTCTCGGCGAGTCTGCTTTAACAGATATTGATAAACTCTATGCTAAATTTGCCGATGAATTTGAAAGTCAGTATGTTTCCCAGGGTTATGACGTTAACATAAGCATTGAAGAAACACTGGACCTCGGCTGGAAGCTGTTAAAAATACTTCCTCGCACCGAGCTTAAACGTATCAGTGAGGAACTGCTTCAGAAATATTATGACAAAGATTGATTTATTCGCTGCTGAAATCGAGGTGATTTTGTGGCAGTTTTAAGTGTTAATCCTACCAGAATGGAGCTTACTAACCTTAAAAGAAAGCTCGTTACAGCCTTGCGAGGACATAAACTCTTAAAGGATAAGCGTGATGAACTTATGCGGCAGTTCTTAGAGCTGGTCCGTGAGAATAATGCACTGCGTATTGAAGTAGAGAATGCGATAAACGAGGCGAATAAGCACATGGCGATTGCCCGCAGTGTGATGCAAAACGAGGTCATAGATGTTGCTCTGATGATGCCGAAACAGGAGCTGCAGCTTGAAATAGAACAGAGGAATGTAATGAGCGTCATGATTCCGAGCTTTAATACAAAGCTTAGAACAAGCGACGAAAATGATATTTATTCTTACGGCTATGCGTTTACTTCATGCGACTTAGACGATGCGATAAAATCCTTGTCCGATGTGTTTCCCAAGATATTAAGGCTTGCAGAGGTAGAGAAATCATGTCAGCTGATGGCCATTGAAATCGAAAAGACCAGACGCAGAGTAAATGCGCTGGAGCATGTTATGATTCCGGGATATCAGGAGACTATCAAATATATAACAATGAAGCTTGACGAAAACGAGCGCAGCACCACAACAAGATTGATGAAAGTCAAAGATATGATGCTGGCCGAAGCTCACGGTTATGAGCGGTAATGAATACTGAAATGCCTTAAGAAACATATAGGGTGAAATAAACATTCTCAGGCTAATTATTCAGATACGAGTGCCACGGGAGTGCCATTGTACAGCAGATTTTCAGTATAAATATTCCACATTGTGATAATGATTAAGATTTTCCATCCGGCACTTGTGCGTCCCCTCAACTCTCATTACATCAAGAATTAAAGAAAGTTTACCTGACTTCTGTCCGGGCTTCCCAAGAGTATTCAAATCCTTATATTTTGCATGAATATACACGCATGGAGCCTTCAAGTCCCGTCTCTCGCACCAACATCCGGAGTACGAAAGTGCTCCGGATTTTTTTCTTTTAGGGAGGGTGTTCAAGGGTATTTGATGATGCATGTTTTTCACGGGTTGAGGGATTTTTCTGACCCATTTTTGAGTGTCTTTTTGTACAAATCTTTTAGGCTTGAAATCAATGGCGAAAAGCAGATGAAAAATAATCATTATGGGCACCTGCATGGCACTTTTTGTGCCGAGTGTCAGTTTTAATGGATATAAAAGATTGTTTTGATTAATTGGTGTTGAGGGTGATAGGGAAATAACCATATCCCTCTACCCTACCCGTACTAAGAAGAATCTCTTCGGTGAAGATAGTACTCTTCAATATCTTGTAAGTCATATGCAGAATCTCCTTTATTTAAGCATATCTTTCGCTGAAAACCGGATAATGCAGCAAATCATGGCGGGCCACCGGCAAAGCGTAAAGCTTAAAACAGGCCGATTTGCTTTTATTTATAATCTGTGGTATACTGTATATAAATCAAAAAGAACCGTCTATCAGAAGGGCTTTTAGTATTGCACTGCGGAGTGTTATATGAAGAAGTCCTTCTTTTTTAGAATCCATGGCGTGGGCAACAGTCCTATACTTGAATGTGTAGGTTTGTATAAATACATTTAAGGAGGAAACGCAAATGGATGTCATTAAAGTAAACAAGAGGGACTTTACAGTCAAAGCAAAGCAATTAAGACGCGCCGGCACGGTACCCGGCAGTGTTTTCGGGGGTCCGCTTCCAGATTCCGTTTCCCTTCAGATTGTCGAGGACCTTGCACGCAGGCTGATTCGTAACAAACGGGAAGGAAGCAAATTAAAACTTGAGCTTGACGGTCAGCTTATTCCTGTACAGATTAAGGAAATATCATTTAATACACTTAACAATGAAATCCTTCACATCAGTTTCCAGGCGCTGAAGGCAGACCAGAAAGTCAACAGCCTCATCCATATTATTCTGAAAAACACAGAAAAGATTACAGGATTATTGGAAACTATGCTGTTAGAAATTCCTTATGCCGCTTTACCTGAAAACATGATTGACACAATTACGATTGATGTTGACGGACTTGGAGTAGGGACTGTCATAACTGTTGCGGATATTCCGGAACTGATGAGTGATAAAATTGATTTGCAGGTCGGCACGGAAGAGATTGTTCTGCGTATCAGTGACAAAAGACACTCTGCTAAACAGCCAGTGGAGCAAGAAGCTGAAGAAGAATGACTCAATTAGCCATAATCAGAGATAAAATTAAGAAACTGTATAATACCAACCCGAATATTCATATAAACGTTTTAATGAAACGCCCCACAATATGTTTAAGTAATGAACCCGCTGTAATTAAAGGCGTCTATCCTCATCTCTTTCTGATTGAAGAACGAAGCAGCGGCTTTTCCAGGTGCCGCACCGTCCAATATACCGATGTCTTAACAAAATGTGTTGAAATAGTTGAGATTTCAGAGGAATAATCCAAAACAAGAAGGTATGCAGATGTCGAATACAGACAAAGCCCCGGTTTATACCGAGGCTTTATCTTTAAGCTTTCAAAAGGAGTCAGTAGTCAGGTATATGTTATAACCTTCATTTTAACCTGTACTGCAATAGGCTTCTTCTACTTAGTAATTTTACCTTTATAAGCCGCAACGGCTTTTCGGATAGCCTTTTCCCCGAGTGCAGAACAGTGCAACTTCAGCTCAGGTAATACGCCCAAAGCATCTGAGATGTCCATGTTTGATATCATAAGCGCCCCATCAACATTCAAACGACAAGACTTGCAAATGAATAGAAATGATACCCTAATATGAAAAAGAGCACGGAAGTACCGTGCTCTTGCATTATAAAATAGGATAAAAAATCATACCCAGTACTGCCGATATCAATATCAGGATAATCGGTGAAGGGGCTTTGTGCTTCCATTTCTTCCAGATAAGAGACGACGCAATCAGAATTGCGAAGATGATGATGCCGGGTAAATTTATTACAACGCTGCTGCTTAAGGTCTTTATTCCGACAAGGTTGCCGAGTAACATAGTCAATGCGGTTGCCAGAATCAACCCGACAATACAAGGTCTTATTCCTCCGAGAAAGGCATTGACGCCCTTGTATTTCATAAGATTGCGGATGAATACGGCAATAACAAGTATGACAATAAACGAAGGCAAAACAACTCCGAGTGTAGCGACAAATGAACCGAAAAATCCACCCTGTGTCGAGCCGACAAAGGTTGCCATATTTACGGCAATAGGTCCGGGAGTTGATTCGGAAACGGCTATGACATTAAGCAGCTCACTTTCAGTCATCCAATTGTTTATCAGCACCTTTTCTCGTATCAGTGAAATCATACCGTAACCGCCACCGAATGATACTGCGCCTATTTCAAGGAATGTTAAAAAAAGTTTAAAGTATATCATATCTTTTTTTCTCCTTTGCGGAGTTTACTGATAAGATAAAAGAAAACACCGACAGTGCCGCATATCAGAATGTAAAACACAGTCGAAAACTCAACGGCGAAAATCGAAAACACAGTCATAACCAGCATAACGGACAAGAGAATGCCGAAGTTGAATACATTCTTTTCAAGCCCTTTAAGCATACGGATACCGGCAGAGAGAATCAGATAAATAACACAGATCTGTATTCCTCGAAAAGCGTATGCGACATAAGTGAGAGACAGGAAGGTATCAAAAAACAATGAAATCAGAAAAATAATAATGAAAGAGGGTATGCAGACGGCAACTGTCGCTGCAAGCGCACCCCAGAGTCCGGCAGTCTGATATCCGATATATGTTGCTGCGTTGATGGCTATCGGACCGGGTGTAGACTCGGCAATGGCGACCATATTCAAAAATTCATCCTTTTCTATCCACTTCTTCTTTTCAATGAACTCGTTTTCAAGCAGAGCTATCATCGCATATCCACCGCCGAAGGTGAACAGCCCTATTTTCAGCATGGTTATTAATAACCGTAGTATAAATTTAAGCTTCTTCATGCGGATGCTTCCTCTTTCTTCTTAAGTAATCTAAATATAAGAATAAAGTGCAAGGAACATAATGTATCCTCAGTTCTGAACTTACATTATATCAATTGACGACCCATAAGTAAAATAGTATGAGCAAATATAGTAACCAGCCAAATCGCTATGAGCAGTTTGTATGTTAATTAAACAAAAACAATACAAAGCACTCTGCATTGTCATTTCAGTAGAGTGCCTTATTCATTTCAGGGTTTTTCGTTTACAGTGACCTTCAACCCCGACTTAAATTCAACGAAAACTTATCCTTAGAAACTGTGACCTTTAAAATCAGTCTTCGTAAAAGCTGCTCATCAAAAGCAGTCAGAGCAATGGATTGCTTCTAAAGAAATGTGCTCCTTTCCACAATGTAATTCCATTTTTCATCATAAAAGCCTGATTTGTCATATCCAGATTCAGGGTACGAGCGCTTACATGGCACTTTTCAAGATGATTGACAAACGACTGAAGAACTGCTATCCTTTTATCAATAGTTGCGTGCGCAACAATGATGTTCAGGAGGTACGAAAATGGTATCGATCATGAGGTGTATAAACGTAATCTCACGATGTGCGGCACAGTACCGCACCAACAAGCTTGAGGGTACGGGGCTGAACGGACATCAGTATACCTACATATTGAACGTATGCAGACACCCCGGGATATCACAGGACGGTCTGGCTCGGAAGATTTATATAAACAAGAGCAATGTTGCCCGCCAGCTCGCAAAGCTTGAGGAAAACGGCTACATAGAGAGGCGGCCGTCTGCAAATGACAAGCGCATAATCGAGGTCTACCCGACCGATAAGGCAGTCGAAATACTGCCGCGTGTGCGGGAGGTACTTCGAGACTGGAATAATTATATCACGGAGGGATTCACACCGGAAGAATGTGAGCTTTTAACACGGCTTTTAGAAATCGTAATGCATCGGGCAACGGATTATGTAAGCTCCCGAGACGAAGAGTCGGAAATCTGAAGGAAAGTCCGGTAATAACGCTTATGAAAAAAATAATGCATTATCTGCGCCCGTACGTATCTTTAATGTGTCTCGGGCTGACAATTAAATTCATCGGCACGCTTATGGATCTTGCACTCCCCTGGATACTTTCATACATAATCGATGATGTGGTTCCGCGCGGAAGCAAAACCGGCATATTTCTATGGGGCGGTGTTATGATACTGTGCGCCGCCGTTTCGATACTCGGCAATATCTCGGCGAACCGCATAGCTGCGAAGGTTTCACGCAACACCACTGAGCACATCCGGCACGACCTTTTCGTCCGAACCATGCGGCTGAGCTGTGCTCAAACCGACCGGTTTACGCTGCCATCGCTTATCTCCCGACTGACTTCCGATACATATCACGTTCACAATATGTTCAGTATGATACAGCGTATGGGGGTGCGTGCTCCTATACTTCTGATTGGCGGAATATGCGTGACCATCACACTCGAACCGGTGTTGACTCTTGTGCTGGTGGCAGTTCTGCCGCTTATTGCGCTTGTCGTATGGCTTGTCTCCCGCCGTGGAATACCTCTTTATACATCGGTGCAGAATGCCATCGACAGAATCGTTCGCAAGGTACAGGAGAATATGACCGGCGTGCGGGTAATCAAGGCGCTGTCGAAGTCCGACTACGAGCGAGCACGCTTCGACGAGATTAATAAAGATGCGGTAAGGTGCGAACAAAGAGCCGGTATGGTTATGAATATAACGAGTCCCGTGATGAATCTTCTGCTCAACGGCGGGCTTACTGCGGTAATTGTGGTCGGTGCGTTCAGGGTCAATGCCGGACTGACACAGCCGGGCAAGATCATCGCCTTCCTGAGTTACTTCACTATAATACTCAATGCGATGATGATGGTCACACGAATATTCGTCAGGCTCTCGAAGGGCTCTGCGTCCGGCCGGCGCATAGCCGAGGTGCTGGAGGCTGAGCCTGATTTCGAATTGACCGAACGAAACCACGTAGACAACGGATATCACATAGAATTTGATAACGTAACCTTTTCCTATAACAAAACCGAGCCTAATATATCGGAACTCAGCTTCGGACTCAGGCACGGTCAGACGCTCGGCATCATCGGGGCAACAGGAAGCGGAAAGACGACAATCGTCAATCTGCTGATGCGCTTCTATGACCCGGATTCCGGCGTCGTGAGGATAGACGGCGACGATATCCGAGGCATTCCCGAGGATGAGCTTCGAAAGCGTTTCGGAGTGGTGCTGCAGAACGATTTTCTGATGGCCGACACGATTTCGGAAAACATACGCTTTGGTCGTGATATTTCCGATGAGGATATTATCAGAGCGGCAAAGCTTGCGCAAGCAGATGCCTTTATTCGAGAAAAAGAGGACGGCTACAATTATGTGCTGACCGTCATGGGTGCCAACCTCAGCGGCGGACAGAAGCAGCGCATGTTTATTGCACGGGCGCTTGCGGGTAATCCGGAAATACTCATTCTTGACGACTCGTCGAGCGCACTCGATTACAAAACCGACGCCGCACTGCGCTCAGCTCTTCGCAGAAGCTGTGAGGGTGTAACAAAGGTCATCGTCGCACAGCGGGTAAGCTCGATACGTTCGGCTGACCTTATTATCATGCTGGACGATGGTCGGGTAATCGGGAAGGGAACTCATTCTGAGCTGATGAAGAATTGTGAGAGCTACCGTGAGATTGCCGAGACTCAGATGGGAGATGGTATTGAATGAACAAAAACTCTAAATTTGATACCGGTTCGATAAGACGCGCAGTAGATGCTCAGAATCGTGTCAAAACGCCGAAAAAATATCTGCTCGCCAGGCTGTGGAAATATCTTTATCACTATAAATGGCTCCTGCTGCTGGCGGCACTGCTTACCGTCTCAAGCAATTTATTATCCCTTGTAGGACCTACACTGTCCGGACGTGCTATTGATGCAATTGAACCGGGCAAGGGCAAGGTGGACTTCAGTACGGTGTTCTTTTACGCATCGCTTATGATAGGCTTCTATATCGCATCCTCGGTTATGAGCTATGTCCTGTCAATCATAATGATAAAGCTGAGTCGCAGCGTCGTCTACCGTATGCGCCGTGATGTATTCGACCGTCTGACCCGTCTGCCCGTCTCCTTCTTCGACCGTCATCAGACGGGTGAAATAATCAGCATCATTTCCTACGATATAGATACGATAAACGCCTCGCTGTCGACCGACCTGCTCCATATAGCGACCAGCCTGATAACTGTTGTCGGCTCGTTAGTTATGATGCTGATGATTTGTCCGCCGCTTGTCCTGGTCTTTACCGTTACAATCCCGGCGTCGATACTGTTCACCCGATATATGACGAAGCGTGTGCGTCCGCTTTTCCGTAAACGTTCAATTAAGCTCGGAGAGTTGAACGGTTATGTCGAGGAAATAACCGGCGGGCTCAAGACCATCAAGGCCTACAACCGAGAGGATGTCATGATAAACCGCTTCGATGCACACAATACCGATGCCGTAGACGCATATTTCGAAACCGAGTACTACGGAAGAATAACCGGCCCCTCGGTTAATTTCATCAACAACATCTCTCTTGCAATGATAAGCGTTTTCGGTTCTCTGCTCTACCTCACAGGCGGAATTTCGCTGGGCGATATTTCATCGTTTGTACTCTATTCCCGCAAATTCTCCGGGCCTATCAATGAGTTTGCGAACATTATCAGTGAGCTTCAGTCGACCTTCGCAGCAGCAGAGCGTGTATTCAGGCTAATAGACGAGCTTCCCGAACCGGACGACGCTCCCGATGCGCTGACGCTGACTGATGTGCGGGGAGATGTGCGCCTTGAGAATGTGACCTTCGGTTATGAAAACGGAAAAACCATACTCCACGACCTGAATTTCACGGCGGACAGCGGAAAGCTGATAGCCATAGTCGGCCCGACCGGAGCCGGAAAAACGACTATCATCAATTTGCTTATGCGATTTTATGACATAAACGAAGGAAGCATAACCGTCGACGACCACGACGTGCGTGATGTAACTCGGGCAAGTCTTCGCAGAGCGTACACAATGGTACTGCAGGATACATGGCTCTTCCACGGTACCATTTTCGAAAACATCGCATACGGCAAGGACGGCGTTACTCTTGCCGAGGTCGAGGCAGCTGCGAAGGCTGCGAAGATACACGGTTACATTAAGCGTTTGCCGAACGGTTATAACACGGTTCTGAGCGACAACGGAGTAAATATCTCAAAAGGCCAGAAGCAGCTTTTGACAATCGCTCGCGCCATGCTGATTGATTCAAAAATGCTGATTCTCGACGAGGCTACCTCGAACGTTGATACACAGACCGAGCGGAAAATACAGTCGGCCATGCGTTCGTTGATGCGTGGAAAGACCTGCTTTGTTATCGCACACCGGCTTTCCACCATTCGCCACGCCGACTTAATTCTTGTCATGCGTGACGGGCGCATCGTCGAGACCGGCACTCACGATTCACTGATTGCCGATAACGGCTTCTACGCTTCTCTGTACCGCTCACAGTTCGACCGGGAAGACAGTTGAAAAGCCGTGAAGGAGGAGAGAACAGAACCTCCGATTTCACAGGGACATTTGCATCCTTCAATCTGCTCATCAGAAAACAGATAGGCGCAGCCAAAAAGTATGCACTCATTAAAAAATATGTTCATGCCTATGCTGACCGTCAGCGTGCAGAGGCGGATAAGCAGGATTCTGTGATAAGTATTAAGAAACACATTGGGTGAAGACGCCATAAGAAAATGCAGGGCCCCTTATTGAAGGGACCCTGCTGTTATATGTTTATGTTTACTTACTGTGTTTAAAGCTTTGCGATGACAACAAAGAAACTGTAAGCCTCTGGGTTCAGGCAAAATCGAAAATCCTTCTGAAGAACTCAAGAATGTTACGGAAGAATTCAGCTATTGTCGCAAAAAAAGAGGTTACGGGAACCGGGAAACCAACAGGAAATCCGTCGTCCGGCTCCTCTTCTTCGCTGATTGATACGGCGTTGTTTTATGGGGCTTTTTGTGATACTATGTTTTCAATGTGTCAATATGATTTTGAGGAATAATTAAAAATCATTGAGTTAAAAAATTACAACCAAGGGGCTGGAATGAATGGCGGTCGTTACAATTATAGGTGCGGGCATGATGGGCTCTGCATTGGCCTTTCCGGCAAGAGAAAACGGGCATGAAGTTCGTCTGGTGGGAACACACTTAGACAGAGAGATTATTGAAACTTGCAGACAAGAAAATAAACATCCGAAATTTAATAAAGCCTTTCCGTGCGGAATAAAGTATTATCAAATCGAAGAAGTGGATGATGCTATCGCAGGCTCTGCTTTTATTATCTGCGGTGTTTCAAGCTTCGGCGTGGATTGGTTCGGCGATTTTATTCTGCCGAAAATCCCTGATAAAATGCCTATACTCAGCGTGACTAAGGGTTTGACGGATACAGCAGACGGGAAACTCCTGACCTATCCTGATATATGGGAAGAAAAATGTAAAGCGCTCGGCAAGAATTTATCGATTAATGCAATAGGCGGCCCGTGCACGAGTTATGAACTTGTGGCCCACGACCAGACCGTGGTTGCTTTTTGCGGGCATGATATGGGTACCTTAAAGATGATGAAAGAAACCATGGAGACCGGATATTATCATATCAGTCTTTCAACAGACGTGACCGGTATCGAAAGCGCAGTGGCATTAAAAAACGGCTATGCTCTGGGCATAGCACTTACAATCGGCTTGAATCAGAGAGAATTCGGGCTTGACAGCGAGCTTCACTTTGATTCTCAGGCAGCCATATTCGGTCAGGCAGTAAGAGAAATGTATAAGCTGCTTGAATATCAGGGGGCGGCAACACTCGAAAACCTTTCGGTAGGTTACGGTGACCTGTATGTGACCGTTTACGGCGGACGGACAAGACTTATCGGCATTTTGCTGGGTCGGGGACTGAGTATTGACGAAGCAAAGGAAGAATTGAACGGAGTAACGCTGGAATCTCTGGTGGTTGCGGAGCGTGTCGCAAGGGCTATTAAAATAGCTGCGGCAAAAGGCGTGCTTGATGCTAAGGATTTTCCCCTTTTATTGCATGTGGATGAGATTATCAGCGATAAGAAAGCCGTAAATCTGCCCTGGGATGACTTTACTTTTGTCTGTGCTGAATAATCGGTGGTTTACCTGCTCTTTGTCACTCCCCTTTTGCGCAAACAAACATCTGCTTATGAAAAGCACCCCGTAAGGGTGCTTTATATTTTGCGAAGATTTACATTGTCAGCAGTTTTGATGCGGGCAGTATAAAAAATTCCCCCTGCTTTCACTTGCAGGGGGATGCTGTTGCTATTTTACCTGAATATTTTCCTATATGCTTTTTTAAGGAGCGTTGTAAATCTTTCTGAAAGAGTCTCGGAGCAGTATTTTTTTGCAAGCTCGTCAAAGGCGAGCTTATCCATATCCTCAAAGAATTCCTGCCTTTTGGGGTGCATAGAGGCAGGTCTTAAAGCTGCGGGATTATATGAAACTGCCTTTTTAACATCCTGTACCTCAACAAACTTCAGCTCTTGTTTAATTGCTTCGATTGCACACTGTCCCTTGTCCGAATGAATCAATATAAGTGAAGTACCTTTATTGTCAAACATTTCGGGGTATTCCTTCTGCACTCCCCAGAAATCCGCAAGGGTTATATCTGCCTGCCTTGAAATACCTTTAAAGGAACAGTTGTAACAGGATCTGGTCAAGGCTATATCGCTTAAAAAGACCTTCAGATAAAGATTGTTTTCAAGATTTTCTTTGATTGTTTTGCCATTTTCAAATTCTGCTGCAAATGAGGACTTTAGCCATCCATCCATACTTTTATCACGGAAAGATATTTTTTTCGCTCTGAAATTATACTTTTCTTCTATATAGCTTAAATATTTACTCCAAACTGATGGCTCGGGCGTTCCGTGGCAGATTATATCCTGACACAAAAGGTTATCATAATCATTTTTCAGAAAAGCCTTGAGAGCGGCAATCTGACAGGGCGTACCGGAGAAATACACCCTTCTCCCGCTTTCCAATAATTCTTTAGTCTTTTTGTAACATCCTTCTGCTTTGCTTTTCACATATTTTGAGCCGTACATTTTAATAAGCTCGACTTTTGTTTCGGCAAAGGAGTGGACTACATTAAAATCATCATCAAAAACAGCCCCGACCACAACACCGCCGGCCTTGATTGTGTCATTCGCCAGAAGAGAGAAGACACCGCCGGAGGAGCTTTGCATCCGTGTTTCTTCATCGGTGTTATAAGCAGCAATGGCACGGGTGCTTATATCTTGTTCGCCGATAATGTTTTCAATGCTGTTCTGTTGACTTTCGTTATTTTTCATTTTTCCCATTACCCGTTTCAGCAATCTGAGTGCCGATATCAAAAGACCCTTGAACAAAGCCTTTTCATATTTATTGAAGCCCAAAAACCACATGCTCACGGCAAAAATCAATGCGAAAATTCCGCCTAAGAAAATGGCGAAGATAATATTGCTTGTATCCGCAAACAAAAGCACGCACACGCCAAAGATTGAGGGAACAGCGACTGCGGGCAAAAACCGCAGGATTTCCTTCCAGAAATTGATTATATCAATGCCTACTTTTTTATGATAATACCAGTTCATCATAATTCCGTTTCCTATAATAAGGGAAACGGCAGTACCGACTGCGGCACCTACAGGGCCATAGGCAGAGCTTAAAGGTATTGTCAGAATAACATTGAGTACGGCGAGGAAAAAGTATGTCAAAGACCTGAATCTGTGCATATTTTTCGCTTTTTGTATTTCAATACCGATGTTCTGAACCAGGGGAATCGTCACGGGCAGCACAAGCAGAAGTGTTACCGGGTACGACAATTCATAGCCCTCTCCGCCGAAAATTCTGATTATCGGGGTGCCGAAAAAGATAAGAGTTGTACTAATAAAAGACAAAACAATAAACTGTATTCTGCCCACTTTTACAAAGAGCGAATTAAGCTCGCTGTTATCATTTGTCCTTGCGACAATGGCGTTAATGCGAGGCAAAAATACTGTTGAAATTGAGGTAGAGAAAGACATGTAATATGTATTAAGCTGTGCGCCTAAGGAAAAAACGGCAACTGCTGCCGTGCCTGCAGTGATACCTAAAACCACCTTGCCGACAGACCAGTTAATCTGATTTACTATTTCACTGATGAAAAGATAGGATGAAAAAATGGAAATCTCTTTGAGTTGACCTAATTCAAAATTGCGGAAACTGAACTTCATCTGCAGTTTCTTAAAGCAATAATATGAGTTTACGCAAAGGCTTGTTATTGTCAGAACGGTAGTAACAATAACAAGACTGATGGACTTAAAGCCCATAAACAATAAAGGTAAAGCCAGAAGCGGATTCAGAACCGTTCTTAATAAAGCAATCAGGCGATGAAAAAAGAATTTTTCGTTTGCCATTAAGTATGAATCAAAAACACTTGCGGGAAAGGTAAGGGCAATATTGAAAACAAGCAATGCAATCAACTTTTGTGCCGTTTGTATTTCCTGTTCAGTCAGACCTCTTTCAAATATTAAGTCAACATTGAAAACGAAAACAGTTCCGATTACAAGCGTAATCAGACTGACACATATGAATATGAGCATGTACATACCGTTAAGGCTTGCAATGCTTTCTTTATCTCCTCTGAGCTTCTGACGGGTATAAAATCTGATGTAAGAGCCTGTAAAGCCTAAGCTCATAAGGCCAAGATAGCTTACAAAAGAAAAAACAATATTATACAATCCATACTCGCTTTGTCCAAGCAGACGAGTCATAAACGGAGTATATAGAATTGATACAATACTGTTTATACCCATTGCAAGGTAAGAAAGCACTACGCCTGCTTTCTTCTGGTCAATTCCCACCTATTTTATCTCCTGCAACTTTTTTATTTCCTCAGCGACGTTTTGGGCTCTTTTAATATAATCAGGCATAATTCCGGTTAAATGAGTCCTGATACCGTCCTCATTTTCCTTTAACCATTCAAAAGCTCTGATAAGGTCATCGCTGCTTTCAAGTGCCTGAACAGGCAAACAATAATTATCATAGGTATTAAACAAGTCCTTTGCAATACCCTTTGCCTTAATAGAATAACCCACAACAAGAGTCGGCACACATGAGGAGTATGCCGCAATTGTTGCATGGGTCCTTGCGCCGATAAACATACGGCAAGCGGATATATAAGACTTTAATGCCATGCAGTTATTATCTTCAATATAAATGACCCTGCCTGTGTCCTTAACCTCATTATAAATTTCCGAAAGGGGCTTGCGGTCATCATCATGTGCCCAGACAACATGGGGAATGAGCGCTACCTTTAAGTCGGTAGTTTTTAATATGTGATTAACAAGTGAGATATAGTTCTTAATTGCAATGCCCTGCTCTTTTTCGTAGCGCATTATCAGGGGGCTGACATTTATTCCGACTGTATTATTGTCAAAAAAGCCCTCGGGATACTCGGTTTCCTGCTTTTTGAGCATAAATGCCGAATCAGGATAGAGGGCGACATTTGTAAGACCTGCATCCAATAAAGCTTCATAGGTAATGGATTCCCTTGCGGTAATAAGGGCATACCTTTTCATATCCTCTACCACTGCCTTGTTATTGAGCAGTGACGGCTCGACGGAACAGCCTAAAAGCACCGTTTTAACACCTTTATCATTTAAGCCTTTATTGATTAAGGCGAGCTCTTCCGGGGAGTTTTTATAGCAATAGGTATCGCCGCCTACTGATATAGCTACATCAGACGCCTGGTTAATGAAGTCTTTATATATCTTGGAAAGAACTCCATTCATAACAAAGTTGCCGGCTCCGAGAACTTTGTTTGCCGCATAAACCGCAATGTGCGTAAGGGAGCCTCTTTTATATTTGTCAATCTGCTTTAGGTTGACGCAAGCGTCAAGACCGTATTGTAAATCGTCAGACTTTTCAAAGGTATAACAATCAATATATCCCAAAACAGAGGAAATACTGCGTATTATTGCCTCACACCCATGGTTCTTACTACCACCGTGAAAATACAGCAACATATATTAACCTCCAATAGAAACTGCATACAAAATAAGGCTTTCTTATTAATCTGATTGCGCCGGACTTAATTCTGACTTGCTTTCAAGCAGCTTCGCAAACAGAATGGGGAAATAAACGCTGACAGCCGGGGCTGTCAAAA
>JAAYOZ010000130.1 GCA_012520115.1 Clostridiales bacterium
GGAATAGGCACAAAGAAGCCGAGGGGCAGCATTGTTGTGGACATAGGCGGCGGCACAACGGACACTGCCGTCATCACCATGGGCAGCATTGCGGTTTCAAGCTCCGTAAGGGCTGCGGGAAACAGCATCACAAACGCCATAATTAAATATCTCAGCCGTGAGAGGGATATTGAGGTGGGCTTCCTGACTGCCGAGGAGATTAAATGCACCATAGGCAGCGCTGTTCTCAGGGAAGAAGAAACGGCGATGCTTGCAAGCGGCAAGAGCATAGTTTCAGGGATGCCTTTGAGCTTTGAAATTAACTCCACCGAGGTTTACTTTGCCATAAAGGACGAGCTTGACCTTATTTTAAGGGGCACGGTGCAGGTGCTTGAACGCACTCCACCGGAGCTTATGAGCGATATTGTAGACACTGGTCTGACGCTCACGGGCGGCGGCTCGCTGCTTTACGGCATAGCCGAGATGTTCAAGGAGCATACGGGCATTGATACGGATGTTGCGAGCATGCCCCAATACTGCGTGGCACGGGGTATCGGCGTTGCGCTTAAAAATATCGACATTCTGAGCAGAAGCGGCTTTGATTTAAGTCAGGACGAGTTTTTAGCCGCTTCAAATATATAGGATTTTTATGGATACAGATAAAAGCAAAATCAGATTAAGCGGAATTGTGGACAGGGTTGTTTTCAGAAACGCTGAAAACAGCTTTACCGTAATAGAGCTTAGCTGCGGCGGGGAGCTTGTAACCGCCGTCGGCAGCCTTCCCGAGCTTTCATCCGGCGAGGAAATCACTCTTTACGGTGAATGGGACAGTCATAATCTATTCGGCAGGCAGTTTAAGGCATCGCACTTTGAAAGAAAGATGCCCGAAACTGCCGCCCAGCTTTTAAGGTACCTTTCAGCAGGAACCATAAAGGGCATAGGTCCAAAGACCGCTCTCAAAATAATAGAGCAATTCGGGGACAACAGCATAAAGGTGCTGTCCGAGGAGCCGGAGCGTTTAAGGCAGATAAAGGGCATAAGCCCTGAGAAGGCAAGGAAGATTTCACAGGAATTCAACAGCCAGATGGTCGTCAGGACCGTAATGATTTCCCTTGAAAGCTA
The DNA here is from genome assembly GCA_012520115.1 of Clostridiales bacterium. Classification (GTDB taxonomy): domain Bacteria; phylum Bacillota; class Clostridia; order Oscillospirales; family Acutalibacteraceae; genus DTU053. The sequence goes on from JAAYOZ010000130.1 coordinate 1,102, forward strand.
CGGATTGAAGCCCCATGAGTGCATTGAGCTGTATAAGACCCTCGGTGCCTCTGCGGTTGCGGCTGTTGAAAATAACCCCTATCTACTCTGCTCTGCCCTGTCGGGCTTTTCGTTTGAAAGGGCTGACGAGATAGCAAACAAGCTGCCTCATAGACCCGACAACAAGCACAGGCTCAGGGCGGGAATCGAGTATATACTAAAGCATAATCTCGGCAACGGGCATACCTGCCTGCCCGTCGACAAGGTTATAAGCTCCTCTGCCGCCTTTCTGGACGAGGCAAAGGACACAATAGAGATTGCCATTGACGATATGCTGTCTGACAGGCTATTGTATTCAGACGATATAAACGGCAGGCGGTTTATCTTTTTGCCGGAGATGTATATGGCTGAAAGGAAGTCCGCCGAGCGGCTCATTTCCTTAATGCGCTTCTCCCCCGGCTCGGTGGGGGCCTTGCGGGAGGACATCGAGTTTGTGGAAAACGGCTGCGGTATAAGCTACAACGAGCTGCAAAAGCAGGCGCTTGAAACCGCAGCTTTAAGGGGCGTAATGATTCTGACCGGCGGCCCGGGAACGGGCAAGACAACCACCTTAAAGGGTATAATAAGCCTGTTTAACAGGCGGGGACTTAATATCGCCCTTGCCGCACCCACAGGCAGGGCGGCAAAGAGGATGACTGAGGTCACGGGAATGGAGGCAAAGACCATCCACAGGCTGCTTGAGGTGGAATGGGGCGACGGCGAGAGGCCGGTTTTCCGCCGTGATTTGCAAAATCCCATCGATGCGGATGCGCTAATCATTGACGAGCTTTCGATGATAGACACAGTGCTGTTCGCTAATCTCTTAGAGGCGGTGCCCTTCGGCTGCAGGCTTATCTTAGTCGGCGACTCCGACCAGCTTCCCCCGGTGGGAGCGGGCAATGTGCTGCACGACCTTATAGATTCGGGGCTTATCCCCGTTATCAGGCTCAATCAGGTTTTCAGGCAGGCCGAGCAGAGCCGCATTGTCACCAACGCACACAGGATTATACGGGGAGAGATGCCCGAAATAAAGAATGACGGGGATTTCTTCTTCCTTGAGCGCAAAAACGCAGTCTTTGCGGCAAGGACGGTGACGGAGCTTTGCACCACAAGGCTGCCCGAAGCCTACGGCATTTCGCCGATTGACGATTTGCAGGTGCTGTGCCCTTCGAGAAACGGGCTTTGCGGCACCGAAAACTTAAACAAAAGCTTGCAGGAACAGCTTAACCCCGCCGACGACAAAAAGAAGGAGATTAAGGCTGCGGGCTTTATCTTCCGTGAGGGCGACAAGGTCATGCAGACGAAGAACAATTACGACCTTGAATGGACAAACGGCTTCGGCAAGGGTATGGGCGTTTTTAACGGGGACTTGGGAGTTATTAAAAAAATACGCCCGCTTGAGGGCATTTTGGAAATAAACTTTGACGGCAAGGAGGTTCTGTACCCTGCCGAGAAGCTCGGCGAACTGGAGCTTGCCTATGCCATAACCGTACACAAAAGTCAGGGCAGCGAATATGACACGGTGGTTCTGCCGATTATCGATGCGGCCTCAAAACTTCTTTACCGCAATCTTCTGTACACGGCTGTCACAAGGGCAAAGCGGCTCATTGTAATTGTTGGGCTGCAAAGCAGGCTCAATGACATGGTCAATAACGATAGGCAGAACAAGAGGTATTCGGCCCTGCGTGCCTTCCTCGAAAGCGCAATATAAAAATTACCGCTGAGATGAACTCAGCGGTTTTTTAATGCTCTAAAAGTTTAAGTATAGTTTGTGCGGCGGATTCAACGCTGTCCTCGTTAGTGAGTCTTATATCTGCGGCGGCTTCATAGAGGGGCAGGCGCTCGACATACATTTTCTTCAGGGTCTCAAGGTCTTTTGAAAGAGGCCTCCCCTCGGTGCTGAGAAGGTTTATATCCCTTTCGATAAGAACTATTTTGCCGTTTTGTTTTAGGTTTTTCACATTTTCGGGATTCTTGACGATTCCGCCGCCTGTGGAGATTATCACGCCGCTTTTTTTGCCCACTTCCTTTGCTATAAGCGCCTCTTTTTCACGGAATGCGGCCTCGCCGTACTTATGGAAATAGTCCTGATTGCTCATGCCGGTCATTCTCTCCACAAGTGTATCGGTGTCAAAGAATTCTCTGCCCGTCTGCTCTGCAAGTGCCTTTCCGATGCTGCTTTTGCCGCTGCCGGGCATACCTATGAGGACTATGTTTGAGCAAAGCCCTTCGAGCATTTTCGTGATGCTCTCCTCTAAGCAGCCCTGATTGTTTTCCTCTATGCGGGGGCGGCTTTGCGGGCAGTCCTCAAAGAAGCGGTTTGAAGCATACACCGCCTGTGCGCAGAGCATGGGCAGGCCGTTTGTGGTCTTTAAGTTTCTGCATTTCGCCTCATACAAAAGCTCTGTTATCAAGGGATTGTAGATGACATCCACAACGCCCTCTAATTTAGTGAAAATATCGAGGGACACGGGACTCTCGCCGTTATTCGGGTACATACCGACGGGGGTGGTGTTTATGATTATCTCTGCATCGGCGTGCTTTTCGATATTGTCATAATTATCCTCGCCGCTTCTGGAGACGACTATGACTTCCCTCGCACCGCCGTCATTGCAGACGGCAAGGGCGGTCTTTGAGGTGCCGCCGCTGCCGAAGATGAGGACTTTTTTGTTCTTTATGCTGATGTCTGCTCTGTCCAGCATAAAGACAAAGCCGTCATAGTCCGTGTTGTAGCCGTAAAGGGAGCCGTCGCTCTTTTTGACAATGGTGTTTACGCTGCCGATTTTTCTTGCCTTGTCCGAAATTTCATCGAGATAGGGCATTACATCGGTTTTATAGGGAATTGTTACATTTATAGCATTGAAATCCTTTGCGGCGAAGAAGGCTTTAAGCTCATTGCTTTCAAGCTCAATAAGCTCATAGGGGTAGCCTAAAAGCTCGTGTATTATCTTTGAATAGCTGTGAGAAAGCCTTCTGCCGATTAGTCCGTATTGCATTCAATCAGTCCTTATGCCATTTCGGAATATGCGCCGAGGAA
>JAAYOZ010000131.1 GCA_012520115.1 Clostridiales bacterium
AGTTTATTCGACACGAAATTGGCTTGCTGTTTTGTCCGGTACTGCGAGAACCGGACATTTGCATAGCTGCCTTTAAGCTATCATTATCATAGCCGAGGCTGCGAACCGGTTACTCAGCGGGGTTGCAAAGTCCACATTCCCGCAATCGCATCATAAGGGTTCTTGCTCACATTCCTTATAATATCGCATGTCGGGCAGTCGATATTGTCTTCTCCCTCATCGTCGTCGGAGGCTGTAATGATTGCTATCCCGACATATTCAGACTCCGACTTTAAATTTAAAGCTATTGATTCCTGCTTGCAAATATTTCCAAGTTAGGGATATCTTATTATAAGGCGCCGATAAAGTAAATGTTTTTGCGGAAAAGTAGCTCATTTGTAAACAAATATACCAAAGCCCTTAACCGCTCATATGAGGCGGAAAGGGCTTTGGGTTCTGAGTATTTAACTGTAATTGCAAAAAGCATGTCCGTTAAAGCAATACATTTACTGCGTTTTTGAGCACTTTGCGTTTAAAAAACGTCCGTAGCCTATCTTCGCAGCATTTTTCATCAATTCTCCGTTTAACCAGAGTGCGATATCGGCAAAGCTTCTGTCATCAAACGGCCAATGTGAATATTGTTTTGATTTAAAATCTGCTTCCGACAATTCGTTTATTTTTGATACCCATTTATCGTGGAGCTGATTTATCTGTATTTTTGCCTTTTCTATGCTTCCCGGCCAGAGAATATCCTCTTTTTTAAGACTGCCGTCACCGAAATTGTAATCTAACGCCGTGCTCCACCAATATATGATGTGCCACATAAGCCATGCGATACCGGGCGGGCCGATATCGTAGCTTTCGCTGTCTGGCCAGTCCGCACACCATTCATCATCCTTCTTTGTCACCTTCAGACCTGTCGGGCTGAAGGACCAGAGAGCCTCCTCGTCCTGTAAGCTTTCAGTATGATAAAGATACAGCTGCCAGCACATCTCAAGCTGAAACAGTATATTCTCCTTTATTTCGGAATTACCCATTAATTGAACCCCCCTTATTCATCGCCATAGCTTCATGGCATTCGGGTCAGCTTCAAGGCATTGCTCTCTCATGCTTTCCAATTTCTCAGTATAGTCTTCATGCGGGTTATCATACTTGAGCACCTTTATGACTGACAGCTCAAAGCCATCCTGACCGTATTTGTTCCAGAGTTCCTGTAAGCGTTTATTGGGATGCCAGCTGGCGTTCAATTTCATATTAGCGCTGTTAAAATCCGCTTTTGTATCTTTTGAGATGCCCAGAAACGACTCACCTGTTTCTTTGCAGCGGTAAGATATCACTCCCATTTCGGGGTTTCTGTTTTTATAGGCTTCTATAAGCTCCTTCTTTCTGTTTATATCCATGGATTTCACCTCGATTTTTAGTATACACTATTTTGCTTAGAAAAGAATCCACTCTTAGTAGACCTGATAAAGGACAAAATAAAGCCTGCATACAGATGAAAAACTGCTCCGGTTTGTACTGTTCGCACATACCGGAGCAGTTCATTCTGCGGGGGATTCTTGTTTTTGTCCGTTATTTCCGGACTTTTTGTAAGCGGGCCCTTTTGTTTTATGCGAATAGTGTCCTTATCATTTCGAATATTCTTCTGAAGAACTCGGCTATCTTCTGGAAGAACCTTACTATGCCTCCAGAGGCAAGGCCGCCTTCGTCAATCACTCCGCCGAGATAATCATTAAGTATGTTCTTTACGGTTTCGGCAAAGCTCCTTATAAACTCGCTGTCGGAATCGGCCAGCATATTCAGCATCTGAGTCCAGTATTTGTTAAAGTTCTGCAGGAAGTCAGCCGCCCCGCCGAAGCCCGATTCGGTTCCCTTGAACAGGATGTACAGATTGCCGAGCACCTTATCCGGGCCGTTCTCGGTGTTGATTGTGTTTCCGAAGGAGTCGATAACCGCCTTGAGCACTGCCGCATTGTCGCCCGAAAGACCGGACTCTTCTACAAACGTGTTCTTTACCAATTCGATGTTCTCGGGGCCGAACAGCGTCAGCGCAAGGTATCTGAGCATTACGGTCATTACATCCTCGTTAGCGGCGTTAATCACATAGATTTCCTCGCCGTGGACATTGAGCTTAGGTTCGGCGTATGCCTTCAGCATGCTCGAAATATCAAAGGCTGGCAGGGTTATACCGTTATCAAAAGCAAGCTCGCTGATTGCCTCGAGGATGAATTCCTTTGCCGAGAAGTCAATATCTATGCCGTAAATCGGCCTGATTGTATCTATTACCACAAGTACCGGCTGAGCCATATTGAGCAGCGCCGTATCGAGGACTCCCGAATCGAGGAAGTAGATAAGGTTAGGTAAGATAGAGAACAGGGTCTCTGTCGGGGCTGCATATACTCTTTCAAGCAGCTCAAAAATGGGTCTTGTGATGTGTTCTATCATCGAGTTCGGGTTTTCTGCCACAGCGGCAAGGTACTCGTCGCCTGTCAAAATGTCCTCATAGTCGCAGCCGAGAGCCTCAAGCAGCGGCACAACGGCGTTTTTGTAACCGTTATAGCCTTTGACCGTAATTTCGCCGTCCATTATGGTGTAATCCATATCCGCAAGGAAGAGGCCTATCGCATTGTTCAGCGGTGAGAGGGCGGCGCACAGTGAAGCAAGGAAGCCTTCCTTGTCGCCATCGACAAAGCCCCAATCGTGGCCAACATCGATTTCATCCCACGGGGAAATGTCCACATCGAGTACTTTGAGAATTTTAT
>JAAYOZ010000132.1 GCA_012520115.1 Clostridiales bacterium
CCCTTAAATATGACCTATTATTCAATATATTGCATAAATAATTATCAATAATGAATAAATATACAGTTAAGTACATGATTTACAGTCATTTCAGATAAAAAAATCTCTTAATTTTAACTAATACTCACAGAATTCTTTAGCACACTTTCAGCTTGACCGCATATACTGTAAAGAGCGATATTTCGTCCGCTTTGTCTTAATATTTTGTCGGAGGGTCATCTTGAACAGACAACTGAGCACAAAAAGGCGCTTACATAGGATTCTCTACAAAATAATCGTAACTATGCTTATCGGTGCGATAGGCATTCTTCTTGTTGACGCAAGGCTCCGTCCGCTGATAAAAACCCTCGCCGCCAACCAGGCAAAGAACATCTCAATCAGAATAATAAATGACGCCGTTGTGGATGTGATGAAGGCGACCTCTTTTACATATGACGACCTGGTTTCTCTGGACAAGGACGCCAGCGGAAGGATTACCGCAATTAAGACGGACAGTATTAAGATGAATCAGCTTAAATCCGATATCAGCAACGCAATTACCGAGGGCATAAGTCAGGTTGACAGACGCAGGGTAAGCATTCCCGCCGGCAACCTGACCGGACTTGATTCCTTGGCGGGCAGAGGGCCGAGAATCAATCTTTATATCACACTGTCGGGCAGCACGACTGCCACCATAAAGAACATATTTGAAACTGCGGGAATAAACCAGACAAGGCATCAGATTGTGCTTGAGATAACCACATACATCTATGCCATAATGCCCGGAGTGAACACTTCTACGGAGACATCCACGAACATAACCATTGCAGAAACAGTCATTGTCGGCCTTGTACCCGAAATCTATGCGGGGCCGAATGATTCATTGTGGCCGGACCTGATTAACTGAGATTTGTCTGCGATTTACTTTAGCAGGCCTTTGCCGTTCGGAATTTCCGTCTGAACGGTTTATTTTTGGAAATTGTGCTAATACTCTTAATCTGAGGGCTTTTTGTCCTGTCACTTTATGAAAATATCAGTCAATTAATCACTTGCACCGATGTTCAGAAAGCGGTATAATGTTATAAATCGCAGTTTTGGTTTTTATTGCTAATTATTTAGAACGGGGCTTTTAAATGACTGGTATCGGTACTATCGTGAACTCTGTCGCAGTGCTTGCAGGCGGCAGCTTAGGCGTGGTTTTAAACAAGAATCTCAAGCAGAAATATCAGGATATTCTCAAGCAGGCCATAGGAATTTCGGTAATTTTCATAGGCTTATCGGGCACCCTTTCGGGGCTTTTCTATATTGAAAACGGCACCATTGCAACTAAAGATATAATGCTGTTGATAATGTCTCTCGTGATTGGCTCGCTTATAGGCGAGCTTGTCGGCATTGAAAACGGCATTGAGAGAATCGGCGAGAAGGTCAAAAAGAGGTTCAGCTCCGGCGATAAGAACGAAGCCTTTGTAGAAGGCTTTGTTTCCGCAACTCTGCTCGTCTGCGTCGGTGCAATGGCCGTTGTGGGCTCCCTTGAGGACGGACTGAAAGGCGACCCGACCATGCTTTACACAAAGGCTATTCTTGACTTTATAAGCATTATGGTTATTGCCTCCGCACTGGGTAAGGGCGCTGCCTTCTCGGCTTTTCCGATGTTCATTTATCAGGGCTCTATTACGCTGCTGAGCCGCCTTGTGTCTCCCCTGCTTACTGAGGAAATCATCGGCGCACTGTCGACAGTCGGCTCGGCTCTTATATTCGGCATAGGAGTAAACATGTGCTTCGGCAAGAAGTTTAAGGTGGGCAATATGCTCCCGTCCTTAGTCGTGGTGCTTCTGTATTTTGGCGGCAAGGCACTGTACGTTCACTTTTTCTCATAAGGGTAGTAATCGGTTTTCACCGGTTTAAATACATCCACTAAATTTCGAGGAGGAATAAAACTATGGAATTCAAAGGAAGCAGAACTGAAGCCAACCTGATGGCCGCATTCGCAGGCGAATCCCAGGCAAGAGTTAAGTACGGTTACTATGCTTCACAGGCTAAGAAGGAAGGATATGAGCAGATAGCTGCAATTTTTGCAGAGACATCGGATAATGAGAAGGAACACGCAAAGCTCTGGTTTAAGGAGCTTCACGGCGGCAAGATCCCTTCAACAATGGATAACCTTCATGACGCAGCAGCAGGCGAGAACTATGAGTGGACCGAAATGTACAAGGAGTTTGAACAGGTTGCAAGAGAGGAAGGCTTCACAAAGATAGCCGCTCTCTTTAAGCTGGTCGGCTCCGTTGAAATGTCCCACGAGGAGCGTTATCGCAAGCTCATAAGCAATCTTGAGCAGGGCATCGTTTTCGAGAAGACAAACGAGGTCGTATGGCACTGCAGAAACTGCGGATACCTGCACGTCGGCAAGGCTGCCCCCGTTGTATGTCCCACCTGCGCTCATCCTCAGGCCTTCTTTGAGGTATTTGCAGAGAATTATTAATCTGACAACTGAATCAAAGCTCTCCTTAACAAAGGGGAGCTTTTTTGTAACATTTTTTAACCTTTTGGCCGATTCTGAGGCATAAATATATAAAATATGGAACCTTTGAGCTTTTGTCTGCGTATAATTACATTAGACAAATAAAAACGGAAGGCAGGAGATGCGTTTGAGATGCAGGCGAACACAGATGGGCTCCATATTGATTGCCTTCGGCGCCGGGCTGTTTTTGGCGTTCTGCTTTCCGTCGAATTATCTCGTTATAATTCTTGCAATCATTGTGTTCTTGTGCGGTCTTTTACTTAGCAGATACTGATGTTGGGGGTTAATTTATGAAGGTTGTTGTTATCACAAGTCCGAAGCTATTAAGGGGCATTCTGAGATTGATTTTCGGAATTAAAAAGCAGGCAGCGCCGGGACAGTAAAACTACTGTTACATATCCAAACTTTTAAATCGCCGGTTCGGCTCAAAAAACGGCAGGGTTTTAAGGCCTGCCGTTTTTTCATTTGCGCTTATAAAAAAAGCAGTCCCGGTTTTCCGGGACTGCTTAAAACTATTTATACTTTTCGTCTTCTTTTTGCTTTGCTTCCAAGTAAAGCTCCTGATAGCTTCTGTAACGCTCTATGGGGATTTTGTCGCATTCGGCAGCTTCTCTTACCTTGCAGCCTTTATCCTTTAAATGAGCACAGCCTGAGAAGCGGCATTCGTCGATATAATCCTTAAATTCGGGGAAGCAATGCTGAAGCTCATCTTTCGGGATTGACACATTGCCCGTAAAATCAAGTGAGGAAAAACCGGGCGTGTCGGCTATAAAGCCGTCATTAAAGCGGAAAAGCTCCACGCTTCTTGTGGTGTGCCTGCCCCTGCCTAGCTTTTTGCTTATCTCGCCCGTGGCAAGGTTCAAAGAAGGTTCAATCGCATTAATAAGCGTGGACTTGCCTACGCCCGTATTGCCCGCAAATGCGGAGATACCGCTTGACAGAGTGTCGATGATATCCTTAATATCTTCATCATTGCCGAGGCCGGTGCAGAACACCTTAAAGCCGGCTGAGGTATAAATCCTTTTGAGATTAGAAGCATCCGCCAAATCGGTTTTTGTGAACACAATCACCGGCTCGATGCCGTTGTATATTGCAAGCGCTGTAAGCCTGTCAATCAAGAGGAGGTTGGGTCTCGGCTCAACTACCGAGGACACTATTACAAGCCTGTCGATGTTGGCAAGAGCCGGGCGCAAAAGGAAGTTTCTGCGCTCTGTTATTTCATCGATGACCCTTGCGCCGTCCTTATCGGCAATAATAACCCTGTCACCCACAAGGGGGATGATGTTATCCTTGCGGAATATGCCCCTTGCCTTGCACTCTAAGGTGCTTCCCTCGTCGGTGAGGACTGTGTACAGTCCCCCGACGCCCTTGATTATTGTGGCGCTGATAACCTTGCTCATGTGTTAGAATCAGTCCCCGGCTTTTTCAGTGGTTGTTGTGGGTACGGGTGCGGTGGTGGGCGGCTGTGTGACCGGCGGTGCGGTCGTCTGAGGGGCTGTGGTCGGCTCGGTTGTGGTCGTGGGAGGAGCCGTTGTCGGCTCGGGACCACGGCTAACATAGAGGGTTATCTTCTGGTCTGCCGGATATCCCTTTGATTCGGCGGGGGTCTGAGCATAGACATAGCCTGTCAGAACCTTGTCGTTAAACTCATACTCTGCCGTGATATTGGCCTTTGAGAAGCCCGCTGACGAGAGCTTTTCAATTGCCTTTTCGTACTGGATATTCTCCACATTCGGCATAAGGAGTATCTTATAATCCTTCCTGCCGGTGATTTCCGCAGGCTCCTTTGTAAAGTCAACCTTACCCTCGCAGAGCAGCAGGGTGTCTATATAAATCTTGAATGTGTTGTCCGGGCCCTTGCCGGAGAGATTTATCACATAGGTGCCGCCGTCCATAAGCACGCTCTTATAGCTGTTTACAAGGCTGTTGCCGATAAAGACCTGAACATTGGCGGTGGAGCCCGATGCAAGCTTGGGAAGGTTTACGGACAAATCGACATTGGAGCTTTCGGGTACGCCGCTGCCGACAATTAAGTCAACGGTCATATTGGCCTGCATGGGCGAGCTGGCGGGAGGATTCTGCCTTAATACAAAATCCTTAAGCTGAACGGAGCTCGGCGCATAGGTGATATTGCCGACCCTCAGCTTAACCGCTTCGAGCTGCCTCTTGGCAACGGCAAGGGTATTGCCGACGGTGTTGGGGGCGTAGATTACGTTGGCGTTGACCTGAGTCGAATAGTAAACAAAGACGACCTCGCCGTAAGCGGCATACTGGCCTGCCTCCGGGCTTGTCTTTATTACTATGCCCTCCTCCATATCCGGCTCGTACTGCTCAATTCCCTGAACGGTAAAGCCGAGCTGCCGCAGCTTTGTTTCCGCTACGGGGAACTGGTCGCCCTCTAAGACGGGAATCTGTATGGTTTCGCCTCTTGTTGCGACCGAGAGCTTAACGACCGTGTTTGCCTTTACCTTCTCATTTGGTCCCGGGCTCTGGGCAAATACTATTCCTTCCTCATACAGGGTAGAATATTCAAGGGATTTTTCAAACTTCCAGTTGGGATATTTGGCAATGACCTCGTCATAGGTCATGTCGGTGAAGTTGGGCACCTCGACCTTTTTAAGTCCGAAGAGATTTGTCTTATAAACGGTAATAATGCCCGCAATCAGCACAACGGCGGCAAGGGCCACCATTATGCCTGTGAGCACAGGTACTGTCTTATTCTTGGTCTCTTCCTCAAATTCCTCGCTGCCGATGTCGCTGTCTGCGTCAACAGCGGGATTCAGGCTGCCGTTCGGGCTGTCGACTGCGCCCAGCCCCGTAACGGGGATGTGCTTTGTAGGCTCTGTATCTACAAAATATGAATAGTCGAATCTTATCTGGGGATTGCGCTTGAACTCGTCAATGTCAAGCAGCATTTCTGCCGCAGACTGATAGCGCTCCTGCGGGTTCTTCTGCATTGCGTGCATGGTTATCTGCTCAAGACCCTTAGGTATGGAGGGGTTAATCTCCGTGGGCCTTTTTGCCTCTGCCTGCACCTGCATAATGGCGACGGATACTGCACTGTCTGACTTAAAGGGCACGGTGCCGGTAAGCATTTCATATAAGACTACGCCGACGGAGTAGATATCCGCCTTGTCGTCGGTTATGTCTCCCCTTGCCTGCTCGGGGCTGATATAGTGTACGGAGCCGATGGGGCCGTCCGC
>JAAYOZ010000133.1 GCA_012520115.1 Clostridiales bacterium
AGCATTTAATGCGGTATTGGGCGTTTACTTATTCGGCGGCTTTAAGGTCAGAAAAGTACATAAAGCCTGAAAAAGCACAGCGATTTTCCCGAAGCGGTTGTGTATATACGAATTACAAGGCACCCTGCAATCTTGCAGAGTGCCTCTTATTTTACCTCTTGACAGAGCGTCACTCTGTCAATTGCAATCATAAAAGAGCGAGGCTCTGTCAATGGAGGTAAGTTATGTCCGGAACAGTAAAAAAGCCGGATGAAAGAAAAGACGAACTGCTCGATATAGCCGAAAAGCTGTTTATGGAAAAGGGGTATGAGAATACCTACGTAAAGGACATCTATACTAAAGCAAACGGCTCCTTCGGCATGTTCTGCCACCATTTCAAATCAAAAGATGAGGTACTTGAAGAAGTACGGAATACAATCAGATTCTTTAAAGACCTCTTTGACAAACTCCAAGTTCCTGCATTCACCGATGAAGCGTTCGGCGCCGTAGAAGAATTGTTTTCGATTATCAGAACAAAACGGGAAGCGGGAGAATACGCATAATTCTCAGCATGGTCAACCGGAAGTGCAACAAACCACAATGATATGGGAGGTAATAATATGGTCAACTTTACAGGAGTATGGTTCTTTGACCCCGAAAAGAGCGAATTGCAGAGCCCTCCCCCGGAAACTTCGATATTTAATATCACCTACTGCGAACAGGCATTTTCTCTCGACAGAACGCACATTGTAGGCGGTTTGCCCGACCGGTTCACCATCGAGCTTAAACTTAACGGCACGGAGGCAGACATAAATCTCAGAGGAGTAAATATCACTGCGAAAATGTATTGGGAGCAGGATACACTGGTCTGTGATATGCTTTTAAAGCAGGGCAAAGAAGAGGCGGTCAATATCGTAAAGTATTCGCTCCTTGACGAAGGCGAAACCCTTGTCGCCGATGAGTTTTTTGAAAGCTGCGAGTACAAGCACCACAACAAATGGGTATTTAACAAAAAAGCGCATGAGCCGGTCTGATACACCGACATTGTGCGCTTTTTTAATTCCAACAGTCCACCTTAAATTTTGTCTAAAGTTATTTTATTTTTATCTTGAGTTGGCAATACAGAAAAAATATAATGAAAATAGGAAAAGAATGCCAGAAACTAAAGGGGGAGCCAAAGTTGAGCGAGATTTTCAGGAATATACCAAAGATACAATACGAAGGGCCGGACAGCTACAACCCCTACGCCTTTAAATTCTATGACGCAGAGCGCATAATCATGGGCAAGCCCATGAAGGAGCATCTGCGCTTTGCCATGGCCTGGTGGCACAATCTGTGCAACGCCGGCTCGGACATGTTCGGCGCATCGACCGGTGACAAGAGCTTCGGTCAAGAAACCGGCACCATGGAGCATGCCCGCGCCAAGGTGGACGCAGGCTTTGAGTTTATGGATAAGCTGGGCATCGACTATTTCTGCTTCCACGATGCGGATATAGCTCCCAAGGCCGACACCATAGAGGAGACCAACCGCCGCCTTGACGAAATCACCGATTACATCAAGGAAAAAATGGAGAAGTACAATAAAAAGCTCTTGTGGGGCACGGCTAATCTGTTCAACGAGCCCTTGTACATGAACGGCGCCGGCAGCTCCAACAGCGTGGATGTATTCTGCCACGCAGCCGCACAGGTTAAAAAGGCGCTGGATATTACCGTGAAACTGGGCGGCAGCGGATATGTATTCTGGGGCGGCCGTGAGGGCTATGAAACCCTCTGGAACACCGATATGCAGTTCGAGCAGGAGAATATCGCAAAACTCATGCACATGGCGGTTGATTACGGACGCAAAATCGGATTTAAGGGTGATTTCTACATAGAGCCTAAGGCAAAAGAGCCCATGAAGCACCAGTATGACTTTGATGTTGCAACGTCCATCGGCTTCTTGCGTCAGTACGGTCTTGACAAAGACTTCAAAATCAATGTGGAAGCCAACCATGCAACCCTTGCGGGTCACACCTTCCAGCATGAGCTGCGTGTTGCGGCCATTAACAGAATGCTCGGCTCAATCGACGCAAATCAGGGCGATTTGCTCTTAGGCTGGGATACTGACGAATTCCCTTACAATGTTTACGAAACCACTGCCTGCATGTATGATGTTTTAACGGCAGGCGGACTTAAAAACGGCGGACTGAACTTCGACGCCAAGACCCGCCGCCCGAGCTATACTCATGAAGATATGTTCCTTGCCTTCATTCTCGGCATGGACAGCTTTGCTCTGGGCCTTATAAATGCCGCCCGCATAATTGAGGACGGCCGACTTGAGGAATTTATAAGAGAGCGGTACAGCTCCTTTGAAACAGAACTCGGCAAGAGGATTAGAGACGGCAAAGTCACATTGGAGGAACTGGCCGAATACTGCGAAAAAGAAGGCAAGCCTGCGCTTCCCGGTTCGGGCAGGCAGGAGTATCTGTTGAGCATTCTGAATCAACTGATTATAAAAGGGTAGGGGATGAAATGAATCGAGAACAGGCTAAGAAGAAGGCAGCCGAGCTGCTATCTAAAATGACCGTTGAGGAGAAGATTTCGCAGCTGGTATACGACTCCCGCTCTGTAGAGAGGCTGGGCATACCGTCATATAACTGGTGGAATGAGGCGCTGCACGGCGTGGCCAGGGCAGGCCTGGCTACGGTTTTCCCGCAGGCCATCGGCATGGCGGCTTCCTTTGACGCAGAGCTTCTAAAGGAAGTGGCAACAGCCATTTCCGACGAAGCCCGTGCAAAATACAACGCAGCTAAAGAAGAGGGTGACCACGGCATCTATAAGGGTCTTACCTTCTGGTCGCCCAACATCAATATTTTCCGTGACCCCCGCTGGGGACGAGGACAGGAGACCTACGGCGAGGACCCGTACTTGACCGCCGAAATGGGTACGGCATTTGTTAAGGGGCTTCAGGGTGACGGCGAGTTTATGAAAGCCGCCGCCTGCGCCAAGCATTACGCCGTACACAGCGGACCGGAGAAGGGTCGTCACGGCTTCAATGCAGAGGTGGATGATAAGGACCTGTATGAAACATATCTGCCCGCCTTTGAGCGTCTTGTTAAGGACGCAAAGGTCGAGGCGGTCATGGGCGCATACAACCGTGTCAACGGCGAGCCGGCCTGCGGAAACAGGCGGCTGATTCAGGACATTCTCCGAGGCGACTGGAAGTTTGAAGGTCACTTTGTTTCCGACTGCGGCGCAATCGCCGATTTCCATAAGAACCATAAGGTCACTTCCTTTGCTGACGAATCGGCGGCAATGGCCATTAAGGCCGGCTGCGACTTAAACTGCGGCTGTGTATATGCTTCAGGCAATATCCTGCTCGCTCTGGAAAAGGGTCTGCTCACAGAAGAAGATATCGACCGTGCGGTCCTTCGCCTGCTTACGACCCGCGCCCTTCTGGGCATGTTCGAGGAGAAGGAGCCTTATAAGGACATCCCGCTTGAGGTAATCGACTGCCCCGAGCATCAGAAGCTGAATCGCAAAATGGCGCAGGAATCCATAGTGCTTCTTAAAAATGACGGCATCCTGCCCTTAGACCCCGCACAGCTTAAAACCGTGGCAATAATAGGTCCCGTGGCACAGTCCTATTCGGTGCTTAAAGGCAACTACTGCGGCAGTGCAGGCGAATATATAACCCTTGCCGACGGCATCCGCCGCATGCTGCCTGACGCACGAATTAATGTTGTACCGGGCAGCGAGCTTTACCGTGACAAGAGCGAATCTAACTGTCAGCCGAATGACGGCGTATCCCAGGCTGTGGCCTATGCACGCAGAGCGGACCTGACTATCCTGTGCGTCGGTCTCGACCCGACAATTGAGGGCGAGGAGGGCGTTGAGGCAAGGGAATATGCCGACGGAGATAAGCACAACCTGCTTCTGCCGAAAAGCCAGCAAAGCCTTGTGGAGGCAGTCTGCCAAGTGACCGACTGCCTTATCGTCATTTCCACGGCGGGCAGCTGCATAGATTTGGGCGTTGCGAACACGAAAGCCAATGCCATTCTCCACGCATGGTATCCGGGCGCACGTGGCGGCGAGGCGGTTGCAGACATTCTGTTCGGACACGTCAGCCCCTCCGCCCGTCTGCCGCTGACATTCTACTATAACGATAACAATATCCCCGACATAACCGACTATCGTATGGACGGCCGCACCTACCGCTATATCAAAGAAAAGCCCCTCTATCCCTTCGGCTTCGGTTTAAGCTATACCACCTTCTCATACAGCGATTTTGAGGCAAAAAAGACCGATGACGGCCTTATTGCCTCAGTCAGCGTAACCAATACGGGCAGCCGTCCGGGACGTGAAGTGGTGCAGATATATGCGAAAATGCTCGACAGCCGCTACAAAACCCCCAATTACCAGCTTTGCGGCATCGGCAGCGTTACATTAAAGCCCGGCGAAAGTGCTAAGGTCGAAATTCCGATTTCGGAGTATTGGCTCAAGGTCGTAACCGATGAGGGCAAGCGTGTGACTCCCGACGGCAGTATTATTCTCTATGCGGGAGGCCACCAGCCCGACGAATACAGCAATAGACTTTGCGGCACAAAATGTTTGGAACTGAGGGTGTGAGAGATGTTTTTATTAGGCATTGATATCGGCACTTCAGGAACTAAAACCGTACTTTTTAATGAACAAGGCAAGGCCCTTGCAAGCTACACAGGGGAATACCCCCTGTATCAGCCGAATAACGGCTGGGCGGAGCAGGACCCGGAGGACTGGTGGAAGGCGACCGTGGACGGCATCCGTGCGGTGCTGAATGCAGTCTCCGAAGCTAAGAATGAGAGAGTAGCCGTCGGCCTTTCCGGCCAGATGCACGGCCTTGTTATGCTGGACAAGGAAGGAAAGCTGCTGCGGCGCTCTATCATCTGGTGCGACCAGCGCACGGGCGAAGAGGTCGGGCAAATGAATCGTACCATAGGTCAGCGGCGATTGATTGAAATTACAGCCAACCCCGCCATGACCGGCTTTACCGCAGCTAAAATTCTTTGGGTGCAGAATCACGAGCCTGAAATCTTCTCACGCTGCGCCCACATTCTGCTGCCTAAGGATTATATCCGATATAGGCTGACAGGCGAGTTTGCCACGGAGGTCTCCGACGCCTCCGGTATGCAGCTTATGGATGTTAAGAACCGCTGCTGGTCGTCAGAGCTTTTGACTGAGTTTAATATTGACCGTGATACTCTGGGCACCATGTACGAGTCGCCTCAGCTGACAGGCACTGTCCATGATGAAGCCTCAAGTGCCACAGGTCTGCCCGTAGGCACTCCTGTTGCTGCCGGAGCAGGTGACAATCCTGCGGCGGCCATCGGCACGGGCATTGTGCGGCAGGGCAGAGCCTTCAATACAATCGGCACTTCTGCCGTGATTTATGCGGTCACCGACGAGCTTCGCCTGGACTTAGAGGGACGCATACACAGCCTTTGCGCCTCCGTACCCGGCAAATGGACGCTCATGAGCTGCACTCAAAGTGCCGGACTGTCCCTGAGATGGCTCAGAGACACCTGCTGCAGCGCAGAGGTCGAACAGGCGAAAAGCGAAAATAAGGACCCGTATTATATCATGGATAAGCTTGCGTCTGATGTGCCGATAGGAGCGGACAGGCTTTTGTTCCTGCCTTATTTGATGGGCGAGCGCTCCCCGCACCCCGACCCGCTTTGCCGCAGCGCCTTTGTGGGTCTTTCCGCCCGTCATAACAGGCCGCATCTGATTCGTGCGGTAATGGAGGGCGTGGCCTATTCGCAGAGGGAATGCCTTGACGTGTTCCGTGAGATGGGCGTTAATGTGGATACCATGACCGTTTGCGGCGGCGGAGGACGAAGCAAGCTCTGGCGGCAGATGCTCGCTGACGTATATAACTGCCCTGTGAACACTCTAAAGGTTGACGAGGGCGGCGCTCTCGGCGCAGCACTGCTTGCAGGCGTCGGAGCAGGCGTGTTTGGCAGCGTGGAGCAGGCCTGCGAAGCGGTGGTGCAGTACAACGACCCGCAGCTGCCGTCAGCGAATGCAAACGATTATGAACCCTACTATGCTCTGTATAAAAAGCTCTACCCCGCACTAAAACCTGTTTTCGACGAACTGGCAGGTGTATAGAGAATTTAAATAAAAAGCCCGCACCATATGATAAATCAGTGGTGCGGCTTCTTATTTTGTGATACAATTATATCGTAAGTGTAAGCAAGCAGAGAATAACTTCACAGGGGCGCTTTTCACTTTTCAGAGATTTAAGTTATGAAAATCGAATCAAATGCATTAATTGTTTGTGTAATACCAGCTGTTGAAAACACAAAAAAGACAGGGGTGTTTGTGTGGGCGTATGTGAGATTCAGGGTCTGACCCGGGATTACGGCAAAGGGCGCGGGGTGTTCGACTTATCCTTCTCTATCAATCAGGGCGAGGTGTTCGGTTTTCTCGGCCCGAACGGCGCCGGAAAAACCACGACTATCCGCCACCTGATGGGCTTTTTAAAGCCCCAAAAAGGCCGCTGCACCATCGGGGGCAAGGATTGCTGGAAAGACCGTGCCGAAATCCAGAAAAACTTAGGTTATATCCCCGGCGAAATGGTGTTCTTCGATGATATGACCGGCACTCAGTTTCTGTCCTTCATGACAAAATACCGCAAGACAAAATCCAACGGCCGTACCAAAGAGCTGCTGGAGCGCTTTGAATTAGACCCTCAAAGCAAGCTCAAAAAAATGAGCAAGGGCATGAAGCAAAAGGTCGGCATCGTGGCAGCCTTTATGCACGACCCTGAAGTCTTAATTCTTGACGAGCCGACCAGCGGACTTGACCAGCTGATGCAAAGCAGATTCATAGAACTGCTGCTCGAGGAGAAGGCAAGGGGCAAGACCATACTGATGTCGTCTCATATGTTCGAGGAGGTGGAGCGCACCTGCAGCCGTGTCGCCATTATCAGACAGGGCACGCTTGCAGCCCTCGACAATGTGGACGCACTCAAAGCTGCCCAGGCAAAGAAATATGTAATTACGCTTGAAAACGAGGAGGCCGCCGCCCGATTTGCAAACGAGGGGCTTCGTGTAAGTGATGTTTCACAAAATCAGGTGACAGTCATTGTGCAGAACAACATCAAAGAGCTCATATCCGTCATGGACCGTTATCCGGTAATAAACATCATCACGCCGAATCAAAGCCTTGAAGAGATTTTCATGCAGTATTACGGGGGTGAAAATCAGTGATTAACTGGACTTTATATAAACGTGGCATCCGGGGCAGCTGGAAGATGCTTCTTATCTTTGCCGCAGTGCTCACCATGTATTTCACCATTATCATCTCCATGTTTGACCCTGCGCTGGGCAGTGCGCTTAACGAGTTTGCAAAAGCCATGCCGGAGCTTATGTCCGTAGTAGGCATGAATCCTGCATCCGCAGAGCTTGTAAGCTTCCTGGAGGCCTATCTTTACGGATTTATCATGCTGATTTTCCCCATGATTTTCTGCATACTAAGTACAAACAAGCTTATCGTTCGCCATATAGACCGCGGGTCCATGACGTATTTATTAGCCGCCCCCGTCAGGCGTGAAACCGTTGCATTTACTCAGATGAAGGTCATGGCCACCGGGCTGTTCGCACTTGTTTTCTATGCCACGGTACTCGGAATCATTAATTGCGAGATTTCCTTCCCCGGCAAGCTTGACATCGGAAGGTTTATTCTGCTCAATATCGGTGTGCTGTGCCTGCAGTTTTTTATAGCCGGTATATGTTTTATCTGCGCCTGCATTTTCAATGACAGCAAATACGCCCTCGGCGTAGGTGCCGGAATCCCTGCGCTCGGATTTATCATTCAGATGATGGCCAATGCCGGAAAAGAGCTGGAAAAAGCGAAATATGCTACATTCTTCACCCTTTTCGACTCAGACGGCATCATCGCAAAGGAATCGGGCGCAATCTTTGGAATGATAGCCCTTTTTATAGGCGCCCTCATACTTTTTTCTGCGGCAATAGCAATTTTTTCAAAAAAGGACTTGCATATTTAGTAAAAAGGGTAGAGTATAGTAAAGGCTCGAAATATGTCGGCTACTAAAGAAAAAGCTCATATTTCGGGCTCAGAGTGCCGACGGGCGGGCTGCAAGTTCGCAAGCGGTATTTACAGCTATACATCGGGAGTCTTATTCGTGTATTCAATGAAAGAGCAACTCGCAATAACACAAAAGTTCATAACCACCTTCATTAAATGGGTTCTTATCTCACTATTGGTAGGTGTACTCGGTGGAGCGGCAGGTTTGCTGTTCCACATTTGTTTGGAAGAGGCGGCGGCCTTTAGAGAGGAGAACAGCTTTATACTATGGCTTTTGCCCCTGGGCGGTATCGTCATAGTCGCACTGTACAAGCTGTCAAAAATGCAGGGCAAGGGCACCGACGAGGTGCTGAAAGCCATCCAGACAGACGGAAAAGTTCCGGCAGCCATGGCGCCGGTTATTTTTGTGAGTACGGTTATCACCCATTTTTTCGGCGGTTCGGCAGGCCGTGAGGGAGCGGCGCTGCAGCTGGGCGGCAGCATAGGCTCCCAGCTCGGCAGGCTGTTTAAGCTCGACAAAAACGATATGCAGGTCATAATCATGTGCGGCATGAGCGCCGTATTCTCAGCACTTTTCGGAACGCCTATCACCGCCGCCTTTTTTGCCATTGAAATTGCCAGCATTGGAATAATCTATTATTCGGGCATAATACCTTGTGTGGCGGCAGCCCTTGTCGCTTCAGGTCTTTCAGGCAGGTTCGGTGCGCATCCGATACGCTTTATTCTGCCGACAGTACCGGAAATGACTGCCTTAAACATGGTCAAAGCGGGAATACTGGCAGCCCTTTGTGCTATGCTCAGCATAGTATTCTGCCTTGCCATGAAGGAGTCGGGAAAGCTCTTTAAAAGGCTTTTCAAGAATGAATACATAAGGGTAGTGGCAGGCGGCGCCCTGATTATTGCCATTACCCTGATTAGCGGCACAAGGGACTATAACGGTGCGGGAATGGATGTAGTGGCAAGAGCCATATCCGGACAAGCCGTGCCTTATGCCTTTATATTGAAAATCATCTTCACTGCGATTACAATTGAATCAGGCTACAAAGGCGGTGAAATCGTCCCGACCTTCTTTATCGGCTCAACCTTCGGCTGTGTTGCGGGCGAGCTTTTAGGGCTTACCCCCGGCTTTGCGGCGGCTTTGGGCATGACAGCCATGTTCTGCGGCGTCACAAACTGCCCTGTCGCCTCAATCATGCTGAGCATTGAGGTTTTCAGGGGTCAGGGCATGGGCTTCTTTGCGTTGGCCTGCGCCATAAGCTATATGCTGTCCGGCTATTTCGGCCTTTACAACACACAGAAAATCGTCTATTCCAAGCTGAAAACAAGGGTTATCAACATAAATGCAAACGAAAAGATAGAAAACCTCCCGAAGGTCAATGCTTAAGGGAGACAACAAAATACAAGGAGTTATCAGATGAGACTTGTTTTCGTGCGGCACGGCAGCCCCGACTATAAAAACGATTGCCTGACAGAGGAAGGACACATCCAGGCACGACAGGCGGCAAAACGCCTTGAAGGCGAAGGAATCACAAGGGTTTATTCCTCCTCCTGCGGCAGGGCCTACGAAACGGCTCAATACACAGCCGCAGCCCTCGGCTTAGAGGTAATAAAGCTTGACTTCATGCGTGAGATTCAGTGGGGCAGCATCGACGGCACGCCCATATTCGCAAACGGCCAGCCCTGGAAGGTAACCGATAAGGCCATCCGTGAGGGGGGTCGACTTCTTTAACAAGGCCGAGGAGGACAGAATCTGGACCGGCAGTAAAATATCTATTAACAAAGTGATGATAGGGGAAGCCTTAGATGAATGGCTCGAAACGCTGGGATATAAGCGTGAAGGTCAGTTTTACAGGGTAGTAGGCGACAATACGGACACGTCCGTCGCCCTGTTCAGCCACGGCGGCTCGTCAACTGCAGCACTGGCTCACCTGCTCAACCTGCCCTTTGCCTATCTTTGCACAAGGCTTTGCCCCGACTTGACCGCCGTTACGATTCTCTCCTTCGGCAACGAAAAGGGCGAGCTTGTCTGGCCATATATCGAACTGGCAAACGACGCAAGGCACATAAAATCCAACGGCATCAGCTACGGACAATAAGAAAAGCCACTAATCCTTACAGCGTGTGATAATAGTAGAAAGCAATCAAGATACCGCCCGCAAATACAGAAAAGCTGCCAATTTTCGGCAGCTTTTTATGTTTTATGGTAACAATCCCTGTATTTTGTGCTATTATTAGTTAGATTGAAGAACTATCAGAGGTATGTTAGTTTATAACGGTCACCTCTGAATGTTTAAGACAAACGTTTCGCCCGATTCATTTTCTACTTCAAAACATATGGCACCTAAAAATATATTATCATACTCAAGTTGTATTTTAAATGGTAACAATGTATAATAATGTCATAAATTTGGTTTTGAGCTGAAATAAAATCAAGAAAAGCTTTTGCACGCCTTTAAGTCTAAATGAATTAATATTGTAGGCAAGGTGAGGATATGCATATCGCTCATAAGCGAGAAGATAAAATCGAGCAGCCACTATTAGAGCATTTGCTCGGTACTGCTGAGAAGGCATCAGGTTTTGCAGAGTATTTCGGAAAAAAGGAAACAGCTTTCCTCTGCGGTTTATTACATGATATCGGCAAGTACTCAGAAGAATTTCAAGATAGGATAAAAAACAATGGAGAGCTTTGCGACCACTCCACTGCTGGCGCAAAAGTGCTGCAATCAATAAGCCCGGTAATTGGTAACCTGCTTGGATATGTGATAACAGGTCATCATACAGGCTTACTTAACGGAGGCGGTTGGGGAGCTGTAGGCGGAGAAAAAAGCTTACAAGGCAGATTAAAAAAAGAAGTGCCGGACTTCAACGCTTACAGCAGTGAAGTAACCGCCGATTTATATCCTCCGTTGCCAAGTATTGCAAGACAGTTGGCCGATACAAAGTCTCTTGAGGAATGTGACCAAGGGTACTGTTTTTCGTTTCTGGTCAGAATGCTTTTTTCCTGCCTGGTTGATGCGGATTTTCTTGATACAGAAGAATTCATGAGTGATTCTAAGGTAACAAGAGGTGTGTATTGCGACTTTGCCGAACTCGAAGACAAAGTAATTCAGTATGTAAGTAAGTTTAACAATCCTTCTGAAATTAATAAAAAGCGCAGAGAGATATTTGAACAGTGCCTTTTGAAAGCCAAAGAAGCTCCGGGGGTATATAAGCTGTCTGTGCCGACAGGCGGCGGAAAAACTTTAGCCTCTTTGGCCTTTTCACTAAGGCATATCAGATATAACCCTGAATTGAGAAGGATAATTTATGTCATTCCGTTTACAAGTATAATTGAGCAGAATGCAAAGGTTTTCTCAGATGTAATCGGCGAACATAATGTACTGGAGCATCATTCAAATTACGATTTTGAGAAAAATGATGAGAAAAACTACAACATCAAAAAACTTTCGGTAGAGAACTGGGACATTCCGCTTGTTGTCACAACCAATGTTCAGTTCTTTGAATCGATTTACGGTAACAAATCTTCTAAGCTCAGAAAGCTGCATAATGTTGCAAACAGTGTGATAATCCTTGATGAAGTCCAGATGCTGCCTGCCGAGTACCTTATTCCCTGTGCAAAAGCCCTTGAAGAGCTTGTAAACAACTATAATTGCTCTGTTGTTCTGTGCAGTGCCACACAGTCGGAATTAGAGAGGTTTATGTCCGAAAAGATTACGGCTGAGGAAATCTGTGTCAATACTTCGGAAATGTTTGATTATTTCAACAAAACCAGAATCAAATTCATCGGCAAAATAACAACAGATGAGCTGATAAGCAGATTACAGGACGTAAATCAATGCCTTCTGATTGTAAATACAAAAAAGCAGGCAAGATACTTATATGAAAAATTAAGAAAGACTTCAGGAAATGAAGGCTTGTTCCATCTTTCTACATATATGTGCCCGTCAAATCGCTTTGAAAGAATTGAAGAAATCAAAGAAAGGCTTGAAAAACGACAAAAGTGCATAGTTGTGTCAACCTCGCTGATTGAGGCCGGTGTGGACGTCGACTTCCCCGTCGTTTATCGTGCTATGGGCGGACTGGATTCTATCATCCAGGCTGCAGGCAGATGTAACCGTGAGAGGAAAAAGGAGCTGGCTTTTGTATATGTTTTTGATTTCGCAGAGGATGAATATAAGGTAAGCAAATCTTCTCCCTTCGGCAATTATCTGGGACAAAGACAGAGCATTACGGAATTAGTTGCCGCCAGATTTGAGGATGTCACAAGCCCGGCGGCAATAAAGGAATATTTCGATATTCTTTTCAGCAATGCTTCAATATCGGAGCTGGATAAAAAGAGAATAGTAAAAAAACTCAATGAAGGATTCAGCTGGAATCAGCGAACGGATTTTATCTTTGATTTTGAAGACATTGCCCGTGATTTCAAGATGATTGATGATGACACCTATTCGGTTATCGTAAAGTACAACGATGACGCCGAAAAGAAGATAAACGACCTTTTATCCGGCGGCCTTACCAGAGATAAGCTCCGCTCACTTCAGAAATACACTGTAAGTCTGAACAGACATGAGTTTAACAGATTAAGAGACATTAATGCGGTCAAATGTATCGGTGAAAACATCGGTATTCTGATTTCTCCTGAGGATTATTCAAAAGAAATCGGTATAGTTTTTCCCGAACATTTAGGTGTAGCAGAGTTTGTATAATAAAAATCCCACTAATTCTGAATTAGTGGGATTTTAAAATAATGACACAATTATAATTTCAACCCACGCTGTTAGCGACTTACATATATTAACATTTTATTGAAATTAAGTCAATCAAATTATTTTTACCATAGTATTGACATATTTTGCCATTGGTGATATGATATTGCCATAATTACACAATTATAGAAATTTATTAAGGAGGTGAAAATATGGGATACGGCGTCAAGGTTCTTGTTGAAGGCGAGTATGCGCTCTTTACCCGCCCGGAGCTAAAAGTTGAAAGATATACTTATGATTTCTTAACTCCTTCGGCGGCCATAGGAATTCTTGAATCGATATACTGGAAGCCTCAGATCAAATGGAGAATCAATAAAATTCATGTCCTGAAAAAACCGGAGTTCACAACGATACTGAGAAACGAAGTGGACAGCAAGATTTCCGACTCTGAGGTCAGAAAGCTGATGGAAAACAGCAAGTCCGCAAAAGGGTATCTTGACACTACTAAATCGATTCAGCAAAGGTCGTCCACAGTTCTCAAAAACGTTAAATATGTTATTGAAGCTGATTTCGTTATGACCGGGATAAACAGTGACGAAGGGGATACCCCCGAAAAGCACTACAACATCATTTTGCGCAGACTGAGAAACGGACAGTATTTTCACAAGAGTTATCTTGGTACAAGGGAATTCCCCGCAAAGGTTACTCTGCTTGAAGGCG
>JAAYOZ010000134.1 GCA_012520115.1 Clostridiales bacterium
CCGCACACGCCCCCACACGCCCCCACACGCCACACCCCGGCAAGTCCGTCAGATGTACTTATATATAATGGTATAATAAACTGCCCCGCTTCTCTTTTACCGGGGCAGCAGATTTTTCTTCTGTTTGCTTTATTTTCAATAAAATTTGCCGAAATGAATACATTTTCGGCAAAAAGGCTCATATAATATAGCTGCTGTAAAAAAATAATAGAAAATTCAAAGAAATTTTAAAATTCTACTTGCAAAGCCTTGATTTATATGATATTATTTTCGAGCGCGTAAAAGAGCCTCATTATGCCCTTTTATGCGAAATGGCGATGATGCGGAAGGTGGCTGCTCTTTGAAGCAGGGAATTTCCGCGGAGTATGTCCGATTTAAAAACCGGGCGATCTAAGGGTTATTTTGCGGTTTTTTGCCGCTAAATTCCCCTGAATTGTGATTTTGCAACCCCGGAAATACCGTAATTTCCGGATTTTTTTACGGAAGCAAGCGGAATACCCGGCGCAGTTGTTAAAATCCTTGCCCGCCATAATCTTAAGGAGGCAAATTTATGGCAGTCAAAGAGAAAATCAGAATCAGACTCAAGAGCTACGACCACAATCTTGTGGACAAGGCAGCAGAGAAAATCGTTGAAACAGCGAAGCGCACAGGTGCTCGCATCTCCGGTCCCGTACCGCTTCCCACAGAGAAAGAGGTTGTCACCATTCTCCGTGCGGTTCACAAGTACAAGGACTCCCGTGAGCAGTTCGAGCAGCGCACACACAAGAGACTCATCGACATCCTTCGTCCCTCTAACAAGACCGTTGAGGCTCTTACCGAACTCCATCTTCCCGCAGGAGTTGACATCGAGATTAAGCTGTAAAGCTTATCTGAATTAATCTACGGCGCAGATTAAGTCTGCTCTTATAAAGTGCCGCAGATCATGTTGACAAAAGTCAACCAATAATCTGACAGGAGGAAATTCAATGCAAAAAGGTCTTATAGGCAAAAAGATCGGTATGACACAGCTTTTTGACGAAAAGGGAAACGTTATCCCCGTAACTGTTATCGAGCTTGGTCCCTGCCCGGTCGTACAGAAGAAGACAGTTGAGACCGACGGCTACAACGCCGTACAGCTGGGCTTCGGCGAAGTAAAGGTTCAGAGAGTTAATAAGCCCGTCAAGGGTCATTATGCCAAGGCAAATGTAGCTCCCAGAAAGCTTCTCAAGGAGTTCAGACTCAAGGATATCGATGCTCTCAATGTAGGCGATATCATCAAGGCCGACGTTTTCGAGGTTGGCGAGAAGGTTGACGTAACAGGCATTTCCAAAGGTAAGGGAACAGCCGGCGTTATCAAGAGATGGAACTTCAGCCGTCTCAAGGAAACTCACGGTTCAGGCCCCGTAGTCCGCAAGGGCGGTTCTATCGGTGCTTGTTCCGACCCCTCAAGAGTATTCAAGGGCAAGAAGATGGCAGGTCGCCTTGGCTCTGAGAGAGTTACCATTCAGAATTTAGATGTTGTCAAAGTTGACGCTGAGAACAATCTTATTGCGGTTAAGGGCGCAGTACCCGGTCCCCGCGGCGGCATTGTTGTTGTCACTGACAATGTTAAGAAAGCGTAAGGGAGGAAAGACAGATGCCAAATGTAGCAGTATTTAACGCAGCCGGCGAGAAGATCGAAGAGATCGCTCTCAAGGACGAAATCTTTGCTATCGAGCCGAATCAGTACGCTGTTCACTTAGCTGTTGTCAGCTACCTTGCAAATCAGCGTCAGGGCACACAGTCCACCCTTACCCGTGCAGAGGTAAGCGGCGGCGGCAAGAAGCCCTGGAGACAGAAGGGTACAGGCCGTGCAAGACAGGGTTCTACCCGTTCACCCCAGTGGCGTCACGGCGGTATCGCATTAGGCCCGAAGCCCCGTGATTATGTAGTCACGGTTAATAAGAAGGTCAAGAGGTTAGCTTTAAAGTCCGTTCTTTCTTCTAAGTGCAGTGCAAATGAGATAGTCGTACTTGACAGCTTCGGCCTCGACGCTATAAAGACTAAAGAAGCCGCTAAGGTTCTTTCAAACCTGAATGTAGGCAAAAAGACTCTTATAGTTCTCCCCGAAAAGGACGACGTTATCTATCGCAGCACACGCAACATCTGCGGTGTAAAGACAACTACTGTCGGAACTCTCAATGTTTACGATTTAGCTAACTGCGATACGGTTCTTTTCCTTAAGAGTGCGATTGCCGCAGTAGAGGAGGTTTACGCATGAGCAAGCTCCCACAGGATATAATTATCCGCCCCCTCATCACAGAGGAAAGCATGAAGGGCGCTCCCGTTAAGAAGTATTCGTTCCAGGTAGCCAGGGACGCCAACAAGATAGAGATAGCCAAGGCTGTCGAAAAGCTCTTCGGCGTACAGGTTGCAAAGGTAAATACAATCAACGTTAAGGGTCACCTTCGCAGATACGGCAGATTCCAGGGCTACAAGCCTGATTGGAAGAAGGCTGTCGTAACGCTCACAGAGAAGTCAAAGACCATCGAGTTCTTTGACGGCATGATCTAAGAGTAAATAAGTTTTTATACCGAAGCTTCGGTTAAAAATAGCTGACGGCGAGGTATGGAGGTTTGCCACTCCGCAAAGCCTAAGCTAACAGATATTTCTGTAAATATTCTTGACACATCGTTCAGGAAAGAAAGGCGTGAGACATTAATGTCCATTAAAATCTATAAGCCGACAACCAACGCAAGACGCAATATGTCGGTTACGGATTATTCAGGGCTGTCAAAGGTAGCTCCTGAGAAGAGCCTGCTCGAGCCGATGTCCAAAAAGTCCGGACGCAACAGCTACGGCAGGATCACTGTCCGCCACAGAGGCGGCGGAAACCGCAGAAAGTACCGTATCATTGACTTTAAGAGAAATAAGTTCGGCGTACCGGCAGAGGTTCTTACCATAGAGTACGATCCCAACCGCACCGCACATATCGCTCTTATTCAGTACGAAGACGGCGTTAAGAGCTATATCATAGCTCCCGAAGGCCTTAAGGTCGGCGACACTGTTGTAGCAGGTCCCGACGCAGATATTAAGGTAGGCAACGCACTT
This sequence comes from Clostridiales bacterium, assembly GCA_012520115.1. Lineage (GTDB taxonomy): Bacteria > Bacillota > Clostridia > Oscillospirales > Acutalibacteraceae > DTU053. The sequence goes on from JAAYOZ010000134.1 coordinate 3,070, forward strand.
CCTCTTGCAAACATCCCGGTAGGTACATTCGTACACAATGTTGAGATGCATCCCGGTAGAGGCGGTCAGCTTGCAAGAGCAGCAGGCGGCGCAGCACAGCTCATGGCTAAGGAAGGCGCATTCGCCCTTCTTCGTCTGCCCTCCGGCGAGCTTCGCAACGTGCCTGCAGAGTGTATCGCAACAGTAGGCAACGTAGGCAATCAGAATCATGAGAATGTTAAGATCGGTAAAGCAGGTCGCACCCGTCACATGGGTATCCGTCCGACAGTCCGTGGTTCAGCCATGAACCCTGTCGACCACCCGCACGGCGGCGGTGAAGGCAAGGCCCCGATCGGTCGTCCCGGCCCTGTTACTCCCTGGGGTAAGCCTGCTCTCGGTCATAAGACACGCAGCAAGAAGAACAAGTCCAACAAGTTTATCGTTAAGCGTCGTAACGAGAAGTAATCGAGGAAAGGAGCAGGATTTATGGGTAGAAGCGTAAAAAAAGGACCTTATGTCCATGAAAAGCTTTTAGCTCGTGTTCGTCAGATGAACGAAAAGGGCGAGAAAGCCGTTCTTAAAACATGGAGCCGCAGCTCTACTATTTTCCCCGATTTCGTAGGGCATACATTCGCTGTCCACGACGGACGTAAGCATGTACCCGTCTATGTTACGGAGGATATGGTAGGTCATAAGCTCGGAGAGTTTGCACCGACCCGCACATTCCGTGGTCACGCAGGCTCCAAGACATCAAAAACAGGCAAATAATCGGTCAGAAGGAGTGTAAATTATGGAAGCAACCGCAAAGGCAACTTTTGTACGCATGGCACCGAGAAAGATTCAGTTGGTTCTCGACCTTATTCGTAACAAGTCTGCCGAAGAAGCTTTAGCAATCCTCAAATACACGCCGAAGGCCGCGTGTGAGCCAGTTCTAAAGCTCCTTAAATCCGCAATAGCAAATGCGGAAAACAATCACGATATGAATGTAGCATCCCTTTATGTAGCAGAGTGCTATGTAGGTCAGGGTCCGACACTCAAGCGTATCAGACCCCGTGCACAGGGACGTGCTTTCAGGATAAACAAAAAGACATCGCACGTAACTCTGGTGCTCAGAGAGAAAGAATAAAGGGAGGAGGCAAAGAAGTATGGGACAAAAAGTTAATCCCACCGGTCTTAGAATAGGCGTTATTAAGGACTGGGAATCAAAGTGGTACGCCGATAAGAAGAACTTCAGCGAAAACCTTATAGCTGACTACAAGCTCAGAGAGTACCTTTTCGAGACACTCAAGACAGCAGGCGTTCCCAAGATTGAGATTGAGCGTGACTCCAGGAGAGTCCGTGTAAATATCCACTGTGCAAAGCCCGGTATCGTCATAGGTAAGGGCGGAGCCGAGATAGAGAAGCTCAAGACTCAGTGCAAGAAGATTCTCGGCACAGAAGAAGTTATTATCAATATCGTAGAAGTCAAGCAGCCTGACCTTAACGCTCAGCTCGTGGCAGAGAACATCGCCGCACAGCTCGAAAGGCGTATTTCCTTCCGTCGTGCCCTCAAGCAGGCAATCGGCAGAGCAATGCGTCTCGGCGCCAAGGGTATCAAAACCCAGGTCAGCGGCAGACTCGGCGGCGCAGAAATCGCCCGCACAGAGCACTATCACGAAGGTACAATTCCGCTTCAGACTGTCAGAGCCGACATCGACTACGGCTTTGCCGAAGCACACACAACCTATGGCCGTATAGGCGTCAAGGTTTGGCTTTATAAAGGCGAGGTATTCCACGATACCCGCAGGAACAAGAGGGAAGGGAGAGCTGGCCATGCTGCTACCAAAGCGCGTTAAATATCGCAGAGTACACAGAGGACGCCTTACGGGTGCGGCGAGCAGAGGCACAAAGGTAAGCTACGGCGATTATGGTCTTGTAGCTCTTGAGCCCGCATGGATAACCTCAAATCAGATTGAGGCTGCCCGTATCGCAATGACCCGTTATATAAAGCGCGGCGGTCAGGTTTGGATTAAAATATTCCCTGACAAGCCGATTACAGAAAAGCCCGCTGAGACCCGAATGGGTTCCGGTAAAGGTTCACCCGAGTACTGGGTAGCCGTTGTTAAGCCCGGCCGTGTTATGTTCGAAATCGGCGGCGTTAGCGAGGAGCTTGCAAGAGAAGCTATGCGCCTTGCTGCAAACAAACTGCCCATTAAGTGCAAGTTTGTAACCAAGAAAGAACAGGATGGTGAGCAGGAATGAAAGCTTCCGAGATAAGGAAAATGTCAGCTGAGGAGTTGGATGCTAAGCTTCTCGAGCTGAAAGACGAACTTTTCAAATTGCGTTTCCAGCAAACCATCAACCAGCTTGAAAACCCCATGCGTATCAGTGCCGTTAAGAAAGACATAGCACGCCTGCTTACCGTTAAGCGTGATATAGAGCTTCACGGCTCTGAATCGTAAGGCAAGGGAGGAGAGCACTAATGACTGATAGAAATTTAAGAAAAACCCGAGTCGGCGTCGTTGCAAGCGATAAGATGGATAAGACAGTTGTCGTAACGGTTCAGGACCGTGTCAAGCACCCTCTTTACAAGAAGATTGTCAACCGCACCATCAGACTTAAAGCACATGACGAAAACAACGAGTGCCGCGTAGGCGACAGGGTTTTAATAATGGAAACTCGTCCACTCTCTAAGGATAAGAGATGGCGTGTCGCCGAAATTATTGAGAAAGCCAGGTAAGGAGGCAGACAAACGTGATTCAGCAACAAACACTTCTCAAGGTCGCCGACAACACCGGCGCAAAAGAGATTATGTGCATCAGAGTGCTCGGCGGTTCCGGCAGGAAATACGCCAACATCGGTGATGTTATTGTCGCTTCTGTTAAAAAGGCTACGCCCGGCGGCGTTGTTAAAAAGGGTGACGTTGTAAAAGCTGTCGTAGTAAGGAGTGCCTTTGGCGTTCACAGAAACGATGGAACTTACATTCGCTTTGACGAAAACGCAGCTGTAATTATCAGAGATGACAAGAACCCGAGTGGCACCCGTATTTTTGGACCGGTTGCAAGAGAACTGAGAGAAAAGGACTATACAAAAATCCTCAGCCTTGCTCCCGAAGTGCTTTGATGGGAGGTCGTAGGATATGAGTAATAAGGTTCATGTAAAGACCGGCGATACTGTTATCGTTATAAACGGCAAGGACAGAGGCAAGACAGGTAAGGTTATGGCTGTCAGCCCCGCAGAAGGCAAGGTCATCGTTGAGGGCGTCAACGTCGTAACAAAGCACGTCAAGCCCCGCAAAATGGGTGAGCCCGGCGGCCTTATCAAGGCTGAAGCCGCCCTCTATGCCAACAAGGTTCAGCTTGTTTGCCCCAAGTGCGGCCAGCCCACCCGTGTAGGCCACGCAATCGATTCAAAGGGCAAAAAGGTCAGAGTATGCAAGAAGAGCGGCTGTGCTGCTCAGTTTGAATAAGGAGGAGCGAACAGAGAATGCCAAGATTAAAAGATTTATATTTAAACGAAGTCGCTCCCGCACTTATGAAGAAGTTCAATTACAAGAGCGTAATGCAGATTCCGAAGCTCGATAAGATTGTTATTAATGTCGGCTGCGGTGAAGCAAGGGATAACCCCAAGGTACTTGACAGTGTCGTTTCCGACATAGCCCAGATTACAGGCCAGAAGCCTATCGTAGTCAAGGCTAAGAAGTCGGTTGCTAACTTCAAGCTTCGTGAGGGTATGCCCAACGGCGTGAAGGTAACACTTCGTGGCGACAGGATGTACGAATTCCTTGACAGGTTATTCAACCTTGCGCTTCCCAGAGTGCGTGACTTCCGTGGAATCAATCCCAACTCATTCGACGGCAGAGGTAACTATGCCCTCGGTGTTAAGGAGCAGCTTATTTTCCCGGAAATCGATTACGATAAAATCGATAAAGTCCGTGGTATGGATATCGCAATCGTTACAACAGCAAAGACAGATGAAGAAGCCCGTGAGCTCTTAGCTCTCATGGGTGCACCGTTTACAAGATAAGGAGGAGGGTTTTAAATGGCAAAGACATCTATGATAGTCAAGTCACAGAGGCCGGCTAAGTATTCAACCAGACAGCACAACAGATGCAAAATTTGCGGCAGACCCCACGCTTATCTCCGTAAATATGGTGTATGTCGTATATGCTTCAGGGAGCTTGCCCATCAGGGACAAATCCCCGGAGTCAAGAAAGCAAGCTGGTAAACAGCTATTGAGCAAAGGAGGTTAACCTGATGCAGATTACCGATTCCATCGCCGATATGCTCACAAGGATAAGGAATGCTAACTCCGCAAAGCATGATACGGTGAGTATCACTGCGTCAAATATGAAGAGGGCAATCGCCCAGATTCTCGCCGACGAAGGATACATTAAGAGCTATAAGGTAATAGATGACGGTAAGCAGGGCGTTATTGAAATCGCTCTTAAATACGGTCCCAACAAATCAAGCGTTATTACCGGGCTCAGAAGAGTATCAAAGCCCGGACTTCGTATATACACAAATTGTGAAGACATGCCTAAGGTTATGAGAGGTCTTGGCATCGCCATCATCTCTACATCTAAGGGCGTTATGACTGATAAGGACGCACGCAAGCTTAATGTTGGCGGCGAAGTCCTTGCATTTATCTGGTAAGGAGGACTAAGGGATGTCACGTATAGGCAAAAAGCCGATTCCTGTTCCGGCGGGCGTTGAAGTCGCAATCGACAATAACGTTGTGACCGTTAAGGGTCCCAAGGGCACTCTTACTGTAAATGCTCACAGGAACATGACGGTTGCCCTTGAGAATGGTGAAATTATAGTTACTCGCCCCGACGACGAGAAAGAGAACAGAGCCCTTCACGGACTTACCCGTTCTCTTATCGCAAACATGGTAGAGGGCGTTACCAATGGTTTTAAGAAAGAGCTGGACGTTAACGGCGTAGGTTACAGAGCTGCCGCAACAGGCGGCAACAAGCTTACTCTCAACGTTGGTTATTCCCACCCGGTTAATATCGACGCTCCCGCAGGAGTAACTGTTGAAACTCCTGCCCCGAACAAAATCGTTATTTCCGGCGCGGATAAGCAGGCAGTTGGCGAGTTTGCAGCCAACGTCAGAAAGGTCCGTCCCCCCGAACCCTATAAGGGCAAGGGAATCAAGTATTCCGACGAGGTTATTCGCCGCAAGGAAGGCAAGGCCGGCAAGGGCGGAAAGTAAAGGAGTGAATGTAAATGGTAACAAAACCCGATTCCAACAAGGCAAGACTAAAGCGTCATAAAAGAGTACGCGCTAAGGTAAAGGGTACTCCCGAGTGCCCCAGACTTAATGTTTTCCGTTCACTCAAGCACATTTACGCTCAGCTTATCGACGATGTAAACGGTGTTACTATCTGTGCAGCGTCAACAGTCGAAAAGGGCTTTGAGGGATACGGCGGAAACGCTGAGGCTGCTAAAAAGGTTGGAAAGCTTATTGCAGAAAGAGCAGCGGAAAAGAACATCGAGAAATGTGTTTTTGACCGCGGCGGTTATATCTATCACGGCCGTGTTATGAGCTTGGCCGAAGGCGCCCGCGAGGGTGGGCTGAAGTTCTAAGAAAGGGAGGAATACTTTTGGCTAAGTTTGAAGCACAGGAGAAATCAGAATACAAAGAGCGCTTAGTCGCTATTAACCGTGTTTCAAAGACGGTTAAGGGCGGTCGTATATTCAAGTTCTCTGCTCTTGTGGTTGTCGGCGATGAAAACGGCACCGTAGGCTTCGGTCTCGGCAAGTCAGGCGAAGTTCCGGATGCTATCCGCAAGGCAATCGAAGACGCAAAGAAGAACCTTGTCCATGTTTCCCTTAAAGGATCAACAATTCCTCACGAGGTAATCGGCAAGTTCGGTTCAGGCGTAGTGCTTATGAAGCCTGCCGCACCCGGTACCGGTGTTATCGCCGGCGGTGCTGTTCGTGCCGTTGTTGAAACAGTTGGCATTAAGGATATCCGCACAAAGGCATTAAGGTCAAGCAACCCCTGCAACGTTGTCAGGGCAACGCTTGAGGGCTTAAAGCAGCTCAGGAATGCCGATGAGGTTGCCGCAATCAGAGGCAAATCAGTAAAAGAGATTTTAGGTTAAGGAGTGAGTCTAAATGGCAAATATTAAGGTTAAGTTAGTCAGGAGCCTTATCGGTTCCACAAAGCCGCAGATTGCCACCGCTCACGCCCTTGGTCTAAGAAAGATAGGCGATGAGTCGGTACAGCCCGACAATCCCCAGACACGCGGCAAGATAAACAAGATAAATCATCTTGTTGAACTCGCGGATGCGTAAGAAAGGAAGGATAACATGAAATTACACGAGTTATCTCCGGCACCCGGATCAACAAAAGATGTAAAGCGTATAGGCAGAGGCCCGGGTTCAGGCCAGGGCAAGACAGCCGGTAAGGGCCACAAGGGTCAGAAGGCAAGAGCAGGCAGAGGTCCCCGTCCGGGCTTCGAAGGCGGCCAGATGCCTTTGCAGAGAAGAGTTCCCAAGAGGGGCTTCAACAATATCTTTGCAACGGAGTTTGCCGTAGTAAATCTTGCAGACCTTGAAAGAGCTTTCTCAGACGGTCAGGTTGTCGATGTTGACGCTTTAAAAGCTGCCGGACTTATAAAGAAGCCTCTTGACGGAGTAAAGGTTCTTGGTAATGGCGAGTTGACCAAGAAGCTTACTGTTAAGGTTAACGCCTATTCCGAAACGGCAAAGTCCAAGATTGAGGCTGCCGGCGGAACGGCAGAAATAATATAGCATATCTGCCGCAAGGCAGAATGCTTCCGAATAGGAAGGAGCGTGTTAACCGATGTTCAAAACTATTGCAAACGCCTGGAGAATTGAGGACCTTCGCAAAAAGCTTCTTTATACTGCGATGATAATCTTTATCTTCAGGATAGGCGCGGCAATACCCGTTCCCTTTGTTAATGCTGCCGAAGGTATTATCAGCAATACCGATACTTCCTCCTTCATCAGCTACCTTGTCATGATGACAGGTGATGCGTTCAACTACGGTACCATCTTCGCTATGTCGATTACACCGTACATCAACGCTTCAATTATCCTTCAGCTTTTGCAGGTGGTTATCCCTGCCCTTGAGCGTCTTGCTCAGGAGGGTGAGGAAGGCAGAAAGAAGATCAATGCTATCACAAGATACACAGCAATCGGACTCGGTGTTCTTCAGAGTACCGCATACTATGTATACCTCAGAAGCGGCGATTTCCTTTCCACAGACGCAGCCGGCAAGAAGTTCACAGGCTTCTCGGCAGTGCTTCAGGCTCTCGTTATTATCGGTATTCTCACCGCAGGCGCCGCACTTGTAATGTGGCTCGGTGAGCAGATTAACGAAAAGGGAATCGGAAACGGTATCTCACTGATCCTTTTCGCAGGTATCATCTCAAGAATTCCTGCACTGGTAACAACCCTTTTCCAATACTTCAACAGAGGCGGCGTTTTCTACGGACTTGTACCGCTGGCAGGCATTATCATGATTCTGATGATTGCCTTCATAGTCTGGATGGACAATGCGGAGCACCGTATCCCCGTCCAGTACGCAAAAAGGGTAGTAGGCCGTAAAATGTATGGTGGCCAGAGCTCACACATACCGCTCAAGGTAAACATGTCAGGTGTTCTGCCTGTCATCTTCGCAAGCTCGATTCTGTCCATACCGCCCACCATCCAGCTCTTCGTAAACGCTAAGAGCAAGTTCTGGACCACGATTTTAGGCTGGTTCAATCAGACCTCACCGCTTTATGTTGTTATATATTTCTTCATGATTATATTCTTCGCTTACTTCTATTCACAGATTCAGTATAATCCTGTTGAGATGGCGAACAATCTCCGTAAGAATTCCGGCGCAATCCCCGGAATCCGTCCCGGCGAGCCTACGGTAGCA
>JAAYOZ010000135.1 GCA_012520115.1 Clostridiales bacterium
CTCCGACAGAGCCTACGTTCTCGAAACAGGAAACATCACTTTGACGGACACATCGGAAAACCTTATGAACAACGACTCCGTCAAGAAGGCATATCTCGGCGAGCAGTAAGGACCTTTCCAAAAGAAAATGACAAATTTGCAAAGACGCAGATAAATTTACTGCGTCTTTTTATATTTTTTACTTTTTTTTCATAAATTGGTGATATATAATATAAAAGTTAAGAGCGATATGTTCAATTCTTTATCGAAAGGAAAGTTGAGATGAAAACTGCTTCTGATTTGCGAAAGGAAACCCTCAGCTATATTAAGGACGGCATCACCTATGTCTGCAAGAATTTCAAGGATCGCTCACCGGGCTCTGCGTCCGAGAAAAAGGCGCAGGAGTACTTTGTGAAAGAGCTCGAACCGCTTGCCGACGAGGTCATAAGCGAGACCTTCACCCTGCATCCGAAGGGCTTCATGGGCTTTATACCGATTGTTTCGGTAATGATGTTTGTTTCAACGATTCTGTTCTTCCTTCAGCGCTATTTCGAGCTGCCGGCGGTACCCTACATAACCGTAGTCTTGGCACTTATCAGCGTGGCAATGTTTCTATTCGAGTTCCTGCTTTACAGGGAGTTCGTGGACTTTCTTTTCCCGAAGGCCGAGTCGGTCAATGTCTATGCTGTAAGAAAGGCAAAAAATGAGCCGACGAGAAGGATAATCTTCGGCGGCCATGCGGACGCAGCCCATGAGTGGACTTATTCACTCCACGGCCAGATTAAAACGCTCGCTCCCGTAATCGGCGGCGGCATTTTAAGTACCTTCGCCTTTACGATTATCAATATAGTCTATCTTGCAACCGGCAAGCCCGCACTCACAGACGGCGCATGGAATGTAGTTTCATGGGTACTGCTTGTGACTCTGGTTTTCTATTTTGCCCTGCTGTTCTTCATCAACTGGAGGGTAATCGTCGACGGTGCAAATGACAACCTTTCCGCCTGCTTTGCATCCATCGGTATTTTAAGAGAGATGGTAAAGAACGACTTCAGATACGATAACACAGAGGTCGGCGTTATCATCACAGGCTCCGAGGAGGCAGGCCTTAGAGGCGCATTGGCCTTCGGCAAAAAGCATGCAGATGAGCTTAATAAAATCGAAACGGTTATCATTCCGCTTGAAACACTGAGAGAAGTAAAGCACCTTGCGATATACAAGCTCGACCAGACCGGTACCGTCAGGAACGACGAAAAGGTCGCACAGCTGTTAAAGAAGGCCGGTAAGAGTGTTGGTATTGACCTGCCCTATGCGGATATCTATCCCGGCTCCACGGACGCTGCGGGCTTTACACGCACGGGCATCCGCTCCTGCGGCCTCGGCGGTGTCGACCATAACCCGCAGACCTATTATCACACAAGGTTCGACAGCTATGATAATATCGGCCTCGACTGCATAGAAAAGACACTGGAAATCTGCGTCGAAGCCGCAAACATCTTTGACAAAGAAGGCCTTGCATAAACAATAAAATAAACCATACAACCCACCGCCCGCCTGTACCCCAGTGCGGGCGCTTTTCTTTCCCCGCCTCAGAACCACAAATCGCTCGCCGCCAGC
>JAAYOZ010000136.1 GCA_012520115.1 Clostridiales bacterium
GAGAACGTAGGCTCTGTCTGAGATTGAGAGGGACTTCTTCGCATTCTGCTCAACAAGCAGAACGGTGGTGCCGTTTTTGTTGATTCTCTGGATAATCTCGAAAATCTCGGTAACCAGAATCGGGGACAGACCCATCGAAGGCTCGTCGAGGAGCATCAGCTTAGGTGAGGACATAAGTCCCCTTCCGATTGCGAGCATCTGCTGCTCGCCGCCGCTTAATGTGCCTGCTATCTGGTTCTTTCTCTCCTCAAGGCGGGGGAAGCTCGCATATACCCTTTCGATATTCTCCTGAAACTCCTTCTTGTCGCCTCTGGTGTAAGCGCCGAGCTTGAGGTTATCGTAAACGGTCAGGTTCTGGAATATGCGCCTGCCCTCGGGAACGTGAGCCATGCCCATGTGAACGATTTTGTGGGCGGGGGTCTTGGTTATATTCTTGCCGTCGAACTCGACGGTGCCGTTCTTTGCGGGGACAAGGCCGGTTATTGTGTTGAGTATGGTTGTTTTACCAGCTCCGTTTGCGCCGATAAGGGCAATTATCTCGCCCTCCTCGACCTCAAAGGATATGCCCTTGATTGCTTTGATTACGCCGTAGTTTACTTCTAAGTCAGTTACCTTTAAAAGTGCCATTAAGATTCCCCCTTACTCGCCTAAATAGGCCGTGATAACCTGCGGGTCTTTCAGCACTTCAGTAGTTTCGCCGCTGGCAAGCTCGGTGCCGAAGTTCAGCACCGTCAGCTTTTCACAGATGCCTGCAACAAGCCGCATGTCATGCTCTATAAGCAGAATTGTCATATTGAATTCGCCACGGACAAACCTGATTGTCTCCATAAGCTCCGCCGTTTCGTTGGGGTTCATGCCTGCTGCCGGCTCGTCGAGCAAAAGCAGCTTAGGATTCGTGGCCATGGCTCTTGCGATTTCAAGCTTGCGCTGCTTGCCGTAGGGAAGGCTTGCGGCGTTGTAATCCTTATGCTTGTCAAGGTCGAATACCTCTAAGAGCCTTAAAGCTTCGTCATTCATCCTTTTCTCCGTGGAGAAGTAATTCGGAAATCTGAAGAAGCTGCTGGCAAGGGGGTATTTCATCCTTGTGTGAAGGGCGACCTTGACATTATCGATAACGCTCATATTTTTAAAGAGCCTTATGTTCTGGAAGGTTCTTGCAATACCGTGATTGCAGATTTCGGTGGGCGATTTGCCCGTTAAATCCTCGCCCGCAAGGCTGAATCTGCCTGTCGTGGGCTTGTAAACGCCCGTCAGAAGGTTGAAAACCGTGGTCTTGCCTGCTCCGTTGGGGCCGATAAGGCCGTAAAGCTGACCCTCTTCAACCTCTATATTGAATGAATTAACCGCATTAAGGCCTCCGAAGGAGATACCCAAATCAACAGTTTTAAGCATTACCATTAGTTACACCCTCCTTTCGACGAGATGCGAACAGCGTCTTCGGTACAAATCTTTTGCGCAGCTCCACGAGCTTGGGATTTGAAGTGAATATCATCAGCAGTATCAGCGATATTGCGTAAATCAGCAGTCTGTACTCTGCGGCGTCTCTTAGTATCTCAGGCAGTGCGGTGATTCCCGCTGCGGCGATTATGGAGCCGACCAGGTTGCCCATGCCGCCGAATACGACCATCAGCAGAGCCTCGATTGACAGGTTGTATGTGAAGTCCGCAGGCTCCACATTGCCCTTGAAGAAGGCGAAAACCACGCCTGCCATGCCCGCAAAGAATGCGGATATCGTAAAGGTCATTACCTTGTAGCGGTTGATGTTGATGCCGATTGACTGTGCGGCGATTGCGTTGTCCCTTATGGAGTTGATTGCTCTGCCGTGGCGTGACCTTGTGAAGTTGGAGATAAGCACGAAGGTTATAATGACCACTGCGAACATATACATCCACTGGTCGCCTCTGGAGCCGAGGCTCGGAACACCGATAAGGCCTCTCGTTCCGCCTAAAGCGGGGATAATCTTTGCAAATGAGCGTATCAGCTCGCCGTATGCAAGGGTAACGATTGCAAGGTAGTCGCCTCTGAGTCTCAGGATACTGGAGCTGATAAAGAAGCCGAATATTGCGCCAACTATGCCGCCTATTATCAGAGCGATTATGAAGCTTACGGTAAGAGGCAGGCCCGCATGGACTGCAAAGTAGCCGCCGGCATAAGCACCCGCGCAGAAGAAGCCTGCGTGACCGAGTGACAGCTCTCCGAGAGAGCCGACAACAAGGTTTAAGGACATGGCAAGTATGATATTGGAGCACATGCGAAGCATAATGGCCTGCTGGCTTCTTGTAAACTTGCCCTGGTCTATCAGTACCGATATCAATATGTATGCGATTATCAATACCGCCGTGAATATGAGCGACTTTGATTTCAGTAGTTTTTTCATCACAAAGCCCCCCTTAAACCTTTTCTATCTTGGTCTTGCCCAGCATACCGGAGGGCTTCAACACAAGCATGATTATGAGAATGGCAAAGGCAACGCCGTCTGAGGCGGGTCTTATGGAGTCGGGGAGGTAACCGATTGCCAGAGCCTCTATAAGTCCTATTAATATACCGCCGAGAGCCGCTCCCGGAATGCTGCCGATTCCGCCGAATACGGCTGCGGCAAAGGCCTTAATACCGAACACTGAGCCGGTATAGGGCTCGATTTTCTGGTACTTTGCTATGTACAGTGCGCTGGCAAGACCAGCAAGTGCGGAGCCAATGAGGAAGGTAATGGATATGGTCTTGTTTACGTCAATACCCATAAGCTGTGCCGCTCCCCTGTCCTCGGATACGGCAAGCATCGCCTTACCTGTCTTTGTCTTCTGAATAAAGTTATTCAGCGAGACCATTATGACAAGGGTCGTAATCCAGATAAGAACGGAAATGCCTTCGATTCTGACGGGACCTACGTTGAAGGTGGGCAGCTTGATAAAGCTGGAAATGAGCTTAAGCTCCGAGGTAAAGGTTAAGAGGGCTATATTCTGCAACAGATAGCTTACGCCGATAGCCGTAATAAGTACGGACAGCGGAGTCGCATTTCTTAAAGGGCGGTATGCAAGCTTTTCAATCACAAAGCCGAGCACCGAGCATATCAGCACGGAAGCGATAACCGCCGCCGCAATGCCCATGTCCTTTTGCAGGAACACTATGTAAATCGTGTAACCGCCCACCATAATGACATCGCCGTGGGCAAAGTTAAGCATTTTTGCGATACCGTAAACCATCGTATAGCCCAGCGCAACCAGCGCATAAACACTGCCGAGGTTCAGTCCGTCCATGATGAAGTTGACAAAAACCTGCATAAAAAGATCCTCACTCCTATTAAAACCGACCAGACACAAATAAACCGTAAATCTTAGTTCAAAAAATTGCCGGATTAGGCTTTTTAAACACAGCCGATTTTCCTGCCATATTAACGCTGTGTTGTGTTAAAGCAATAAATCGCCGATAATAACTTACATTATAGCCTTAAATGGTACTAAATTCAATCTAATTCTTAAAATTTCTGATATTTTACATTGCAAATCTTTGATTTTCTATAACAATTCATAGCTTTACACAACAGGCAATTTGCAAAATACTCGTTAATTGAAATATATTTCCGTTCGCTATCTTTATTCGGGGAAATTACCTACTGCTTTTGCCTGTTTTCCATTTTCAGGCGCATTTCCTTTGAGAGGATGCGCTTCCTGAGTCTGAGGCTTTTGGGGGTTACCTCCAGAAGCTCGTCATCCGCTATGAACTCCATACACTGCTCAAGGCTCAAGATAAGCGGGGGCGTGAGTCTGAGTGCGTCGTCGTGGCCGACGGCCCTCATATTGGTCACCTGCTTTTTCTTGCAGACATTGCAGACCATATCGCCGCCCTTGTTGTGCTCGCCCACTATCATGCCGGCATAAACGCTCGTACCCGGCTCGATAAAGAGCCTGCCCCTCTCCTGCGCCTGGAAAAGACCGTAGGTGGTGGCAATACCCTCCTCATGGGCTACTATGGAGCCTCGCTCCCTTGTTTTGATTTCGCCCTTATACGGCTCGTAACCGTCAAACATATTGTTGAGTATGCCGTACCCGTTGGTGTCCGTCAGAAATTCCGAGCGGTAGCCGATAAGTCCCCTTGCGGGTATTCTGAAGACCAGGTTCGTGCCTCCCGTGCTTGAGGCGGTCATGTCCTTAAGCTCCGCCTTTCTTGAGCCGAGCTTCTGCATAACCACGCCCACATACTCCTCGGGAACGTCGATGTATAAAAGCTCCATCGGCTCTAAAACCTTGCCGTTCTCCTCCTTGAATATGACGGTGGGTCTTGACACGGCGAACTCAAAGCCCTGTCGGCGCATTGTCTCGATGAGTATTGACAGATGCAGCTCGCCCCTGCCGGAAACCTTGAAGCAGTCGGTGGTGGCGGTCTCCTCTACCCTCATGCTGACATTGGTCTGAACCTCTTTGAAAAGCCTCTCCCTTATGTTGCGGGAGGTGACATACTTGCCCTCCTGACCTGCGAAGGGGCTGTCGTTTACAAGGAAGTTCATTGAAATGGTTGGCTCGTCTATTTTCACAAAGGGCAGCGGCTCAATGCAGTCCGGATGACAGAGGGTGTCGCCTATATTTATGTCCTCTATGCCGGAAACGGCTACGATGTCGCCTGCCTGTGCGGCCTCCACATCAAGCCTGTTTAAGCCCTTAAAGGTGTGAAGCCTTGTGATTTTTACATTTGACTGCCCGCCCTTACTGCTGCAGAGCACTGCGGGCGCGCCCTTTTTTACAATGCCTCTTTCGATTCTGCCGATTGCGATTCTGCCCACATAGTCGTCATAGTCAAGGCTTGAGACAAGCAGCTGGAAGGGGGCGTCACAGTCTCTTTTGACACTTGGCATAAACTCCAGCACCGACTCGAAAAGGGGGCGCATATCGCCGTCCTGTATAGTGTCGATGTCGGGGGTAAGTGAGGCGTAGCCATCCCTTGCGGAGGCATAGATTACGGGGAAGTCAAGCTGCTCCTCGTCTGCGCCCAGCTCGATGAACAAATCCAGAACCTCGTCTATGACCTCGTCCGGTCTTGCGTTGGGCCTGTCTATTTTGTTGACAACGACAAGCACCTTCTTTTTAAGGGCTAAAGCCTTTGACAAAACAAAGCGGGTCTGGGGCATGGCTCCCTCAAAGGCGTCCACAAGCAGCAGAACGCCGTCGACCATGAGCATAATTCGCTCGACCTCGCCGCCGAAGTCCGCATGGCCGGGGGTGTCCACGATGTTTATTTTCGTGTCGCCGTATATGACCGAGGTGTTCTTAGAGAGGATTGTGATGCCCCTCTCTCGTTCAAGGTCGTTGCTGTCCATAACCCTTTCGTCCACATGCTCGTTGTCCCTGAATATGCCGCTCTGCTTTAAGAGCTGGTCTACAAGGGTCGTCTTGCCGTGGTCTACATGGGCTATGATTGCTATATTTCTGATATCCTTAATTAGCTCCAAATTATCCACCCTCAGAATTGAGTCAAAAATCGCTTAATATAAACGCACAAAACAGCACCGGGGTATCTGAAGATATCCCAGTGCGATTTCTCCTGAAATATTATATCATCCGAATAAATACTGTGCAATCGGCAATTAATACAAGTTTAGACTTTCAGCGGTCAGCAAAATGTTTAATTAGCTGTCCACATTCCACTCGTGGATATTGGCATAGGCGTTAAGTCCGGCGCCTATGGGCATTACCTCTTTCTCGACCTTGCGGGTAAAGTACAGAACGCCCTTTCTGAAAACAAGGGGGATGAAGGGGCTTTCGTCCACGAACTGCTGGCAGAACACGCCCTCGGAAATTGTGGAGTTCACATAGTCCTCATAGGCCTGCCTTACGGGGGAGTCAGCCGCTATGCCGAAAGACAGAGCGCCGTCAGGCTTGAAAAACTCGGACAAGTCCATATTGTTAAGAAGTCTTACTTCGCCGATATACATGTCATAGCTGCCGGCTGTAAGGGCCTCCTTATACTGTGCTGTGGGCATTTCCCTTATATTTATCTTAATGCCCGCCTGCTTCAAACTGTTTGCGACGGATTTAGAGAGCTCTGTTTTAAACTGATTCTCCGACGGGCAGATGAGGGTAAAGCTTAAAACTCCCCTGCCGCCCTTTCTGACGCCGCTTGAAGTAAACTGTGTGTAGCCGAGGCTTTCGAGTGCCTGTATGCCGTCCTCCGTGCTGTCAGTAAAGAAGGAATAGCTTGTCTTTGCAGGATTCACGGGTACGGTGGTGGGCAGGGCGTTGCCGGAGTAGACCCTTGTGCTTATATCCGAGCGCATAATGCAGGCGGAAACAGCCTTTCGCACCGCCCTGTCGGCTAAGACATAGCTGTTCGAATTAATGCCGATGTAAACGAGGTTGTTTAAGGCTGCGGAGGTCTGCGCCGCATCCGCCCTCCGAACACTGCCCGAGGACAGGTCGTCGAAGCAGGCGTCTATCTCGCCCGTTTCAAGGCTGAACACGGGGGAGACGGTCTCGCCGATTGCTATGAGCCTGATGCTCCTTAAAAGGTCATTCTGCTCCCTGTGGTAGGGGTTCGGCTCTAAGATATGTACGCCCTCTGCTGCTTTGTATATGTATCTGCCGCTGCCCTTTGGCACCTGCTCGCTGTTGTCTGCGGTGTCGAGCTTTGCTATCGGGAAATCGAGCAAGCTGAGGGGCGACAGAGTGGGGGCTGACAGGGTGAATACGACCTCATATTCGCCGTTTGCCTGTACCGAGGCGAAGGCCGCAAGCTGCGATTTATACGACGGGGACAGCTTTGCCTGATAGAATGAATAGACAACATCGGCGCTTGTGAGGCTGCTGCCGTCACTGAACAGAATACCGTCCTTAATGTTTACTATTATACTGAGCCCGTCCTGCTGCGCCTGAATTGCGACTGAGGGCACGGGCAGGTATTTGTCGTCAATTATATAAAGGGAGTCGAACATAAGCGGCACAAGGCTTAGATTCCTTGAGCCTTTGAGAAAGAAGGGATTAAGGCTGTCCTCAACCGATACGGGCAGTCGTACCCTGCCGAGTTCGCCTGAAGAAACGTAGTTTCCCTCCTCGCCCTGTACGGGAACTGTGGTTTCGGTTCCGTCAGTATCTCTTTTGGAGCAGGATGAAAACATTAAGGTTATTATCAAAATCAAGGCTAACGCCCTAATCGGCTTTTTCATACAGACCTGTCCTTTATTCAATGGTGATGGCTTCGACTGAAAGGGCCTTGCCGGTCTTTTCGTCTATGGTGAAAATGCAGGCGTTCATGGCCGTCCTGCCTGCGGGGTTTTCGAATCTTACGGGCATGCCCGTCCTCAGCTTTTCGATTGCAAGGGCCGGCTCAACGCCTAAGACAGAGTCAACGGGGCCCGTCATGCCGAGGTCGGTTATATAGGCGGTACCTTTGGGCAAAATGCAGGCGTCGCTTGTCTGGACATGGGTGTGTGTGCCGAAAAGGGCCGTGACACGCCCATCAAGATAAAAGCCCATTGCCCTTTTTTCTGCCGTGGCCTCTGCGTGGAAGTCAACGATTACGGTTTTAATGCCCTGAAGCTCCTTTAAAAGCTCGTCCGCCTTGTCAAAGGGGTTGTCGGCGCCCTCCATATAGACCGTACCCGCAAGGTTTATGACCGCAACCGAGTACCTGCCCTTGTCGATTATGTCATAACCTCTGCCCGGGGTCAGGTGGTGATAGTTTGCGGGGCGGATTATGGGTGCGTCGGAATTAAAATACTCATAAACCTCATGCCGCCTGAAGGCGTGATTGCCCGTTGTGATGAAATCAACGCCGCTTTCAAGCAGGTGCGTGGCGGAGGTGGGGGTAATACCGTTGCCTGCGGCGGAATTTTCACCGTTGGCAATACATATATCTATTTCCTTCAGCCTTTTTATGGCGGGCAGGTGGTGCCTTAAAAACTCGCAGCCCTGTGTTCCCACCACATCGCCGATTGCAAGGATGTTCATTCTTTACCCCCCTTATGAGCAAAATGCGGCAAGCGAATTAAAGCCGCCTGCCGCAAATGAAAGTACAAAGATGCTGATTAAAGCAAAGTATTACTTTAATTCTGTGCCGTTATTTTGCGTAGTCAACGGCACGGCTCTCTCTTATAATATGGACCTTAATCTGGCCCGGATATTCAAGCTCATCCTCAATCTTTTTGACGATGTCACGGGCTACAAGCACCATTCTGTCATCGGAGACAGACTCGGGATTGACTATGATGCGAACCTCACGACCCGCCTGAATGGCGAAGGATTTTTCAACGCCGTCAAAGGATGTTGCAATCTCCTCAAGCTTTTCAAGACGCTTGATGTAGCTCTGAAGATTCTCTCGCCTTGCTCCCGGTCTTGCTGCCTAGATTGCGTCCGCCGCCTGAACAAGGCATGCAACAACTGTCTTAGGCTCAACGTCGCCGTGATGTGCCTGAATTGCGTGGATAACGCTGTCGTTCTCCTTATACTTCTTGGCAAACTCAACGCCAAGCTCCACGTGTGAGCCGTCAAACTCGTGGTCTATGGCCTTGCCGATATCGTGGAGTAGACCTGCACGCTTTGCGAGCTTGACATCTGCGCCCAGCTCCGCAGCCATAAGGCCTGCGATATAAGAAACCTCAAGTGAGTGGTTAAGCACATTCTGACCGTAGCTTGTACGGTATTTTAAACGGCCCAGCAGCTTTACGATTTCAGGATGTACGCCGTTTACGCCTGCGTCTATAACGGCACGCTCGCCGGTCTGCTTAATTGTTGCCTCCACCTCACGGCGGGACTTGTCAAACATCTCCTCAATACGTGCCGGATGGATTCTGCCGTCGCTGATAAGCTTTTCAAGGGTCAGCCTTGCGACCTCACGCCTTACCGGGTCAAAGCTCGAAAGGGTGATGGCCTCCGGCGTGTCGTCGATAATAAGGTCAACGCCTGTGGTGGTTTCAAGGGCACGGATGTTCCTGCCCTCTCTGCCGATGATTCTGCCCTTCATTTCGTCATTGGGCAGTGCAACTACGGATACGGTTGCCTCTGCGGCGTGGTCCGCAGCGCACCTCTGAATGGCGGTGGAGATAATCTCCCTTGCCATTGCTTCGGATTCTTCCACCGTCTTCTGCTTGTATTCAAGCAGCTTTACGGCCTTTTCGTGTTCTAAGGAATCCTCAAGGGTTTTAAGCAGGTATTCCTTCGCCTGCTCCTGAGTGTAGCCGGAAATGCGTTCGAGCATTTCAAACTGGCTCTTTTTGAGTGAGTCGAGCTCCACTAACCTTTCTTCAACACTTTTGAGCTTTTTGTTAAGTGTTTCGTCCTTCTTTTCAAGTCCGTCAAGCTTTTTGTCCAGGCTCTCTTCCTTTTGAATGAGCCTGCGCTCCTGGCGCTGGATTTCGCTTCTGCGTTCACGCAGCTCACGCTCTGTTTCGGTACGCAGCTTATGAATTTCGTCCTTGGCTTCGATTATAGCCTCTTTTTTCTTTGACTCTGCCTGTGCGATAGCCTGGCTTACTATTCTGTTGGCTTCATCCGTAGCCGAGCCTATTGTCCGTTCGGCCACTCTGCGCCTGTGATTGCTGCCTATGGCAAAGCCTACGACAAAAATAACAACTGCGGCAACAGCTAAAAGGACTATTGTCCAAATAAGATCCAAACAATGCACCTCCTTAAGTTTGGTAATACGGGTAACTTTGACGCCGTTTTTGCGCCGTACCCTCATTTACGGAAGTGCCGAAAATCAATACTATTAACATTTTTTGACAACCGCCCGATTTATATCGGGGCAAGAGAACAAAAAATATAAATATACATACAGCCTTTGCTTTATTTAATATCAGCTCATAGCTGCGATTATCGATTAATCGGCAATCCGGAAAAATGCTCAGTCAGTGCGTACACGTCCATTTTCTGAATTAGGCAAAAAAATTTATATGTCCGCACTATACGAAGTATTTTAACTCTTTATCTTGCTAATGTCAATGTTTTCTTATAGGGAATGAATATTGTTTAGAAAATCTTTACAATTCCGGTGTGAATCTGTATGTTTATACTTTTTAAAGCAAATTCCGGCGTGGCGGGGTGAAAAAGTGTGGTTTGGGGGTGTTTTTCAGCCCGTGGGGGTGTGGCCGCCGGGGGAGCCGTGCGCCGGGGGGCGGGGC
>JAAYOZ010000137.1 GCA_012520115.1 Clostridiales bacterium
ATATCGATGAATATATGAGCAGACACAGATATGATACCGATATTACCGAACTTGAGACCTATTTTAACAGTGTAATAGACTGGGTATCCGGTGTATTCATAGATGTTGACGACAGCATGAGAGGTTTGCCCTGGGGCGCACTGTATGAACAGTATCACCGAAACGCTTATGACCCTCAGGAGGTGTCTGAAAAAGTCCATGAACTGCTTGAGGACGATTATGTAAAAGATAATAAGGGAATTTATGAGTACATACTGGGCGGATGCGAAGACACAAAGCTGCTGAATGTCAGAATATTTGATGATGTTACAAAGAAAAGCGTATATTTGAGGCAGACAAAAGAAGCTAATGAGAAGAACATATCGAACTGCCCGCTCAGCGCACTTGGCAATGACAGCAACAAAAACCGTATATATAAGCTGAACGAGATGGATGCTGACCATGTCAGTGCATGGAGCAGGGGCGGAGCTACGGATATAAGCAACTGTCAGATGCTCTGCAAAACTCATAACAGGGCAAAGGGAAACAAATAATGTTTGCCGCATTGTTTTGAAATGAGGCTTTGGTGTGAACTTATCATTATATAAGGATTGCGTGCTTTGCCCGAGAGAGTGCCATGCGGACAGGACTGCCGGCAGGAGGGGCTATTGCAAATCGGACAGCAGGCTTATTGTGGCGAGAGCGGCCCTGCATTTCTGGGAGGAGCCTTGCATTTCAGGCAAAGAAGGCTCCGGCACGGTGTTTTTTTCCGGCTGCGCTCTGGGCTGCGTGTACTGTCAGAACAGAGAAATCTCAAAGGGCCTTGCGGGCAAGGAAATAACTGTGGAAAGGCTTTCGGAGATATTTCAGGAGCTTGAGGGCAAGGGCGCAAACAACATAAACCTTGTGACCCCCGGACACTATGTGCCGCATATTACAGAGGCTCTTGACATCTCTCGCAGGAAGGGTCTGACGCTGCCCGTGGTGTATAACAGCAGCGGATATGAAAGCAAAGAGACCTTAAAGCGGCTTCAGGGTTATGTGGACATATACCTGCCTGATTTGAAATATTACTCGGATGAACCGGCGATAAAGTTTTCCAACTGCAGGAATTATTTCAACATAGCCGCAGCGGCGATAGATGAAATGGTAAGTCAAACGGGCGAAGCGGTATTTGATGAGCGGGGTATAATGCAAAGGGGCGTTATCGTAAGGCACCTGACCCTGCCCGGCTGCCTTGAGGACTCAAAAAGAGTAATAAAATACCTGTACGAAACCTATGGCGACAGGATTTATATAAGCATTATGAATCAGTACACGCCCGTGGCGGCAAACACCTCATACCCGCAGCTCAACAGAAAAGTTACCTATGCGGAGTATGAGGAGCTTGTGAATTTTGCCATAGCCTTAGGCGTGGAAAACGGATTTATTCAGGAGGGGGAAACGGCTCTCGAAAGCTTCATCCCCCAATTCGACGGCGAGGGAGTATAGGCTGAAAATTACGGAGAGAGAGTATGATTATCCTTATTACCGGTGCAACGCATACGGGCAAAACAAAGCTTGCGCAGATGATGCTTGAAAAGTATCATTATCCGTACCTGTCCATAGACCATCTGAAAATGGGGCTTATAAGAAGCGGACAGACAAGATTGACGCCGAACGACGATAAAGAGCTTACGGGCTATCTCTGGCCGATTGTCCGTGAAATCGTCAAGACCGCCATAGAAAATGAGCAGCACCTGATTGTCGAGGGCTGCTATATCCCCTTTGACTGGCAGCGGAACTTTGACGGGCGGTATCTGCCGCAGATTCGGTTTATCTGCCTTGTCTTCAGCGACGCATATATCGAAGCGCACTATGATGAGATAATCGCACACAGCTGTGACATAGAAAAACGGCTCGATAATTCGTACTGCACGAAAGAGCAGCTAAAACGGCAAAATCACTTTTTTATGACAGGCTGCAAAAAGCATAACCTGCCGATTTGCTTAGTCGATGATGATTATGAGAAGGCAGTCTCGGAGCTGAAATAAGCAAAGCCCGCATATTATGATGTGTGAGTCGAAACGGAGGCGCACCATGGGTTTTTCGAGAATCGATTGTAAGTTTAAGAGTCACGGCGAAAACTGTTCCGCCTGGCTATATATGCCCGACGGCATTGTTAAGCCGCCGCTGGTTGTTATGGCACATGGCTTCGGGGGGCTTAAAAACTGCGGTCTGGAGCCGTTTGCCGAAACTTTCGCCGACAACGGTCTTGCGGTTCTGCTGTTCGATTACAGGGGCTTCGGGGAAAGCGAAGGCAGGCCGAGGCAGCTTATCTCTCCCCGCAGGCACATAGAGGACTATCATGCCGCCGTTGAATGGGCGTACGGGCGGAAGGATATTAATACGGAAAAAATAGCGCTGTGGGGAAGCTCTTACAGCGGAGGACATGCGATGGTTGCGGCGGCTCAGGACCCGAAAATCGCCGCCGTAACGGTTCAGGTTCCTTTTGTCAGCGGCATTGCAAGCGCCGCCCCCATAGTCAGGCAGAACGGCGCGGGATACTTTTTCAAAGCAGCCGCCTCTGTATTCGGAGATTTGTGGCGTGCCGCAGCAGGGCAGGAGCCTTATATGATTCCCGTCTACGGTGCGCCCGATGAATTTGCAATGCTGAATACCCGTGACGCCAAAACGGGCTATGAGGCACTTATACCTCCCGGCCTTGAGGTTATAAAGGTGGCGCCGGCACGAGCTTTGCTTACCCTGATTTTATACTGCCCGGCAAGAGTGGCCTCAAAAGTAAAATGCCCGGCGCTGATAATAGCGGGGGAGAAGGACTCACTGATTCCCTTTAAGGCCGTTAAAAAGACGGCTGCAAAAATAAGGCATGCCGAGTTTGTACCTCTTCCGATAGACCATTTCGACCCGTACTTAGGCGAACCGTTCCAATATGTATCGAAAAAACAGCTCGAATTTCTGAAAGCTAATTTATACTGAGGGGATTTTTGAAGTATGCCCGACGGGGCGCAGGTTTTGCCTGTTGTTCAACTTAAATACGGTACTGCTGATGCTGAACATAAGCTTATTTTCAGGAGGAAAAGTATGATTAAGAAAATATTGATGTTATTGTTAATCATTCCAGCGCTATTTCTGGCGGGGGTGCTGGGTCTGTATTTAAACGGCACCTGCAGGTATAAAAACCATGTTGCGGACGAAGCCCTGTCCTCATGGATGATGTATATTCCGGATGAGACTCTTATTAAAGAGATTGCGATTCCCGGCAGCCATGATGCGGGCACTGAAGGCATGCCCTGGCCTTTCAGGACGCAGAACTATTCGATAGGCAAGCAGCTCACCTTCGGCGCAAGATACTTCGATATCAGGGTAAACAAGACAGAGAAAGGCTACCCGATATTCCACTCCTCCATGAACGGCGTTGACTTCAGGGATGTTCTGGCTCAGATAAAGGAATTCATAAAGGCTCACCCCTCGGAGGTTTTAATGCTCGACTTCCAGCATTTTAAGGGCGACAGTCAGAGCGATGTCTATGAATTCCTGTCAAATGAGCTCGACAAAGAAAACCTTATCGTACATAACAAGACGGATAAAAACGACGTGGAGTTTATAGGCTCTCTGACCTTGGGCGAAGCGCGCGGCAAGTGCATCATCTTCTACGGCGGCACGGAAAATGACTTTTCCGACTGGGTATTTTTAAGGAACAACGACGAATGCACCAAGGACAATATGACCCTGGATTCATACTATTTAGGCAAGCTCCACAGGGGCGGCCATGAAGTGCTTGTAAAAGAGGCGCACCCGGTATATTTTGAGCATCTTGCAAAGAAGCAGCAGGAGAATAAGGACGGCATTTTCGTGCTTCAGTGCCAGCTGACCGACGGCAAAGGCATCTTCGGCCCCTGGTCACTTGAAAGAGGGCAGGAAAGGAAGATGGGCGAGTATGTCAGGAATTTAAAGGACAGCCCGAACCTTAAAAGCATCAATGTGGTTATGAGAGATTTCCTCATTCCTGAAAAATGTCAGGATATTGTTGACCTAAATATCGCAAAGGGCTTAATGGAGAAGCCGGAGAGTTAGTGTAATACGGCTGTGCCGAGCGCTCAGAGCCAACCCGACCCCGGCGGCACGGGCGAGCGGGCGGCGCACCTCGGCAGGGCAGGCGCAACCCAACCCGTTTGCGGGCAGGGTACGGCGGGGCTTTCCCGACGGCGAGTATAACCCTCCATGCGGGAAAACCAGCGGGAGCGGCCACTGTCCCACGGCTTAAAATTAATTTGCGGCAAGGAATCATTTTGATAAAAACATATAGAAAACGGTGCTGATATGACAGAGAAAGAAAAGATAGTTAAATATTTTGAGAGAATCGGACTCACTTACGACGAAAACCGCAGGCTTGACGGCGATTTTCTGCGTGAAA
>JAAYOZ010000138.1 GCA_012520115.1 Clostridiales bacterium
ACCTAAAGGCAAAGCTAAAATTGCGGTAGGCAATATTGACATAACAGGTAATGTTATTTGTGATTATTTTGAAGCCGCTTTTGGTACGATGCATATCAGGAAGAATAATAATGGAAATCCTCTCGATGTCGGTAAAACGATCCATCGCATAGTTTTGGTTCAGTAACAAACTTCCCGGATTGACTTTTTTTCAATCGGATAATATAATTGTTCAGTCAAATAAATAATAAGGCGATGATTAAGCAGAATCCGTCAGTAAACGCTTCAGAGAGGGACTTTTGGTGGGATGTCCTGCGTTGCGGCGGTGGGCCGGCTTATAGCCTCTTCGTTAATCCGAAGCGTTCTCCGCGTTAAGGAAATTGAGTGGCGCTTTGCGCAATTTGGGTGGTACCGCGGCTTTCTGTCGTCCCAATTTGTAAAAGGCGCCAATTTTGTATTTACAAGTATTTGGAGGCAAATATTAATGGAGTGGACAGGACTCAACGAAATAAGAGAAAAATACCTGAAGTTTTTTGAAAGCAAGGGACATTTAAGGCTTCCCAGCTTCTCATTGGTTCCCGATGGAGATAAGAGTCTGCTGCTTATAAACGCAGGCATGGCTCCCATGAAGAAATATTTCACCGGAGAAGTAACTCCCCCCAGCAAAAGAGTTACGACCTGCCAGAAATGCATAAGGACTCCCGATATCGAGCGTGTTGGCAAGACCGCAAGGCACGGCACATTCTTTGAGATGCTCGGCAACTTCTCATTCGGCGATTATTTTAAGCGTGAAGCTATTTCCTGGGCGTGGGAATTTTGTACTAAGGTTCTCGAAATCCCGCTGGACAGGCTCTATGCTACGGTCTATCTTGATGATGACGAGGCCTATGACATCTAGACAAAGGAAGTAGGCATAGCCGAGGACCATATCAAAAGAATGGGCAAGGAGGACAACTTCTGGGAGCTTGATTCCGGACCATGCGGCCCCTGCTCCGAGATTTATTTCGATATGGGCGAGGAGTTCGGCTGCGGCTCACCCGACTGCGGTGTCGGCTGCGACTGCGACCGCTATGTTGAGTTCTGGAACCTTGTTTTCACTCAGTTTGAAAAGAGCAGCGACGGAGAGTACAGCCCGCTTGCTCATCCGAACATTGACACGGGCATGGGTCTTGAAAGGCTTGCCTGCATTCTTCAGGGCGCTCCGAATCTCTTTGAGGTCGACACCGTCAAGGGCATAATGGAGCTTGTCAGTGATATTTCTGGCGTTAAATATCTCACCGATGCGAAAAAGGATGTTTCCTTAAGAGTTATCACGGACCATATCCGCAGCACCGTAATGATGGTCGGCGACGGAATTATGCCCTCTAACGAAGGCAGGGGCTACGTTTTAAGAAGGCTGTTAAGAAGAGCCGCAAGGCACGGCAGGCTTTTAGGCATAGACAGACCCTTCCTTTCTGAACTTGCCGAAAGCGTTATTAAATTCAACGCCGGAGCTTATCCTGACTTAACCGAAAAGCACGACTATATTATCAACGTCATAACCCATGAGGAGGAGAACTTCCTCAGAACAATAGACGCCGGAATGAAGCTGCTCTTTGAAATGCTCGAGGGCAGGGACAACCTCAGCGGCGAGGATGCTTTCAAGCTGTCCGATACCTTCGGTTTCCCCATTGACCTTACAGAAGAAATTGTTACGGAGCAGGGTAAAACCCTTGAGAAAGCAAAGTTTGAGGAGCTTTCGGCCCTGCATAAGCAAAAGGCAAGGGAAGCCAGAAAGTTCAGCGGCGCAGACGCCTGGAAGGATTCTGCCGCAGCTTTGAAGGATTATCCCGAAACCGAGTTTGTAGGCTATGAGCTTGATGAAACAGATACAAAAATTGTTGCCCTTATTTCAAACGGCGAGCTTGTTGAATCGATTGACAAAGAAGCTAAGGAAACCGCTATCGTTCTCGAAAAGACCCCCTTCTATGCCTTGGGCGGCGGTCAGTGCGGAGATACTGGCACAATTACAGGTGCGGATTTTGTATTCACCGTTACCGAAACAATAAAAACCGCTAAGAATGTTTATATTCACAAGGGCTATATTTCCGAAGGCGCTTCCGTTTCAGCCGGCTCGGCTGTAAAGGCAAGCGTAAACGCTGCTTCAAGGGAGGCAGTAAAGAAGAATCACACCTCCGCTCATCTGCTTCATGCCGCCTTAAAGAGTGTCTTAGGCCAGCATGTCGAGCAGGCAGGCCAGAGTGTCACGCCCGAGCTTATGCGCTTTGACTTTACTCATTTCTCTGCACTCACCTCTGACGAAATAACTGCTGTTGAGAATATGGTAAACAAGGCTATAATGGAAGCAAAAGATGTCACGACAGCAGTAATGAGCCTTGATGAAGCTAAGGCTAAAGGCGCTATTGCGCTGTTCGGCGAGAAGTATTCCGATACGGTCAGAGTAGTTTCTGCGGGCGATTTTTCATCAGAGCTTTGCGGCGGAACTCATGTTTCCAATACAGGTGAAATCGGTTTGTTTAAAATTATCTCCGAAACTTCAGTCGCCGCAGGTGTTCGCCGTATTGAGGCTCTGACGGGTCACAATCTGCTCCAATATATCAGAAATAAAACCGCTCAGCTTTATGAAACCGCCGAGGCCTTAAAGTGCAACGACATAAACGACATTTCAGAAAAGGCTGCGCTTCTGAATAAGGAATTAAAGCAGAAGGATAAGGAGATTGCTGCCTTAAAGGCAGAGATTGCATCATCTAAGCTAAGCTCTCAGCTTAGTGTTCTTGCTGAGATAAAGGGTATTAAGCTTATCACCGCCAATATAGGCGAAGCCACCGCCGACGAGGCAAGGGCTGCTGCCGACAGCGCAAAGGAAAGCGGTGATGATGTAGTTGCCATTATAGCAGCTTCTCAGAGTGAAAAGGGCACCTGTACCTTCTGTGCAGTCTGCGGCAGCGAGGCCGTTAAGGCAGGCGCACACGCAGGCAATCTTGTAAAAGCCGTTGCGGCTGTCGCAGGCGGCAAGGGCGGCGGCAAGCCTGAAAGCGCAATGGCCGGCGGCAAGGATATCTCTAAGATTGACGAGGCATTAGCTGCGGCTGAGGAGGCTCTCTCCGCAATGCTTAAATAAAAATGACAGGAGGATTTACTTTGGATTGTATTTTTTGTAAAATCATCGCCGGTGAAATCCCGTCAAAAAAGGTCTATGAAAACGAGCATGTCCTCGCTTTTCACGACCTTTCACCCCGTGCGCCTGTCCACATACTTGTAATACCAAAGGAGCATATTGCTTCTGCGGCTGAAATATCAGCCGAGAACAGCGTTTATGTTGCCAAAATCTTTGAGGCGATTCCCGAAATAGCCGAAGCAGCAGGCGTTAAGGAGGGCTTCAGGGTCGTCACAAACAGTGGCACTTCCGTCGGTCAATCAGTAATGCATCTGCATTTCCATCTGCTTGGCGGTCGTGCCTTCTCGTGGCCTCCGGGTTAATAATTACGCTGTGCCGGGCGGCTTGCCGTTTCGGCACGGCTTTTTGCTGTAATCGTCTATGAAAGGACTTTTTATGGAAAAATATAAGATTACTATTGCGGGACTTAACAGAGAGCTTCCTATCTGCAAAATCAATGATAACCTGTCAATCGCCGCATTAATAATGTTCAACGATGTGGAGCTGACTGTTGCGGCGTCAGGCGAATTGCTTAAAAAATGCCCTGATTTTGATATTATCCTCACACCCGAAGCTAAGAGCATCCCCTTGGCCTATGAAATGGCAAGGCAGTCGGGCAAGCCCTATCTTGTCGCAAGAAAGGGCAAAAAGCTCTATATGCACGACCCCTTCAGCGTCAGTGTCAAATCAATAACCACAGACAGTAAGCAGCAGCTTTGGTTAGACTCCAACGAAGGTGAGCTGATGCGGGGCAAGAAGGTTCTGATTGTCGATGATGTTATCAGCACGGGCAATTCACTCAATGCCGTAATCGAGCTTGCGAAGCAGTTCGGAGCCGAAATTGCGGCAAGTGCCTGTGTTCTCGCTGAGGGCGACGCCGCAAATCGCACAGACATTATCTTTCTTGAGCCTCTGCCTTTATTTGAGAATTAATAAACCTTTAAAATAATCATTATTCCGACTCCGAGAGGGGTTGAATTGGATAAAAAAACCCTTTGCTTTAATCGGATTTTCCTTTTTTATCGCATGCTTTATCGGTTGCTTTTTATCTCAAAAGCAATCGGTATTGCTTCTTTTTGGCTTTTTGCTGTTATCGTTAGTAAGCCTTATTTTATGCATAAAGGACGAACGTTTCAGGCAGCTTGCGGCAGTTTTTCTTTGCTTTTCGTCCGCTTTGCTGTTAAGCGTCTCAGTGCTTGAGTTCAAATACAACCAAGCCCTTGAAGCAGTCGGCACCAAAAAACAAATCGAGGGCACAATAGTAAGCGAAGCACGGACAAGCGGCGGCAGTTACATCTACATAATCAAAACCGAACGAATAGGGAATAAGGAAATCAACATAAAGTTAAGGCTGAGTCGCAAAGAGCCTCTTTACGGCGAGCTTTACGATAAAGTCAGCTTTAAGGCGGATGCTGTATATGCCCTTGAAAGGAAGGACTCTAAGGCGGATTCGATTTTTCTCGGAGCTTATACTTATGGAGAAATTAAGCTACTGCCCGCCGAAGCAAGGCCGGTTTTATACTATATCTCTCAGGCAAGAGAATACATAACTGAAAGCATAAAAGATAGCCTGCCGCAGAAAACCTCTGGTTTAATGACAGGCTTAATGCTCGGCGACGTGTCCGGCATAGACAGCTCTCTGATGGATGAAGTCAGAAAGACGGGAACGGCGCATATTCTCTCGGTTTCGGGCTTGCATGTGAGCCTGTGGTCCATGTTTGCATATCAGCTTCTTAGCCGCTTTAAACGGCGATTCGCCTCCGGCTTAATCTCTATTCTATTTGTATTTTTTGTTGTGGCGGTCACGGGCTTTTCGTCTGCTGCAATCAGGGCGGGGCTGATGCTCTCGGTTTTCTACCTCGGTGAAATGATGAGCAAGAAGGCGGAGCCGATAAACTCGCTGGGCTTTTCGCTTTTTGTAATTTGCTTTATTAACCCCTTCGCTGCGACGGATGTCTCCTTGCTTCTTTCTTTCTCCGCCACCTCGGGAATATTGCTCTCGTCCGGCAAAATAAATGAATATGCAGCCGCTTTAAAGGCAAAGGTAAAAGTCAGAGTAATAAAAATTGCATTAGGCGCTGCCTGCACTGTCTTTTTGATAAGCCTTGCCGCTGTTGTTTTCACCTTGCCCGTCTCCGTCTTTGTATTCGGCGGTATATCTTTTATTGCACCTTTGTGCAATATCATCACTCTTATACCGACTGAGGCGGCAATGCTTCTATGCGGACTTGCCATACTTCTTAGTCCCTTTGCCTATCTTTCGAGATTCCTTTTCTTTTTGGCAAATCTCCTAATTGATTTATTTATTGAGATAACGGGCTTGCTCTCAAAGCTTTCGTTTGCATATATCTCCGTCAGTAAAACCGTTTTGATTATTGCCGCCGCCACACTTCCAATCTGCTTATTATTGCGGTTTGCATTGTTAAGGGGAAAAATTCAGACCTATTCCGAGCGAAAGGTACTGCGGGATAAAAGTTTGTTTAAGGCCTTTTTAGCTTCGCTTATGGTGTTGCTGTTAGGTATAAATATCAGCTATATGGCTGACTTCAACAGGCTTAAAATCTATGTTCCGGATGTGGGTAATTCGTCGGCATTTATTATTACCCTTAACGGCAGGGCGGCGTTAATCGGCTGCGGGGGAGAATACAATGTGCCGAACGAAATAAGCAGCAGGCTATATAGAGAAAACGTGCGCTCCTTAGACCTTCTGCTACTGCCTCGTGCGAATGAAACCGAAAGCGGACATGCCTCAGAGATAATAAAAAAACACAGCCCCAAATATCTGTTTGCCTCAAAGTCCGTTGACCCGGTTATGTTCATCCACAATGAAAAAATTGAATCAAAACGCTCAGATTCAGCTAAGATTTTTCTTTGGGAATGTGTTTTAATAGAGTACATAAACAATGAAACCTTATCCTGTGCCAAAATCAGCTTTGCCGGCAGGGAAGTGCTGATTTCATTTACTCCGTCGAGTGAGTTTAATAGCGGAGACGGATATTCGAATGCTGATTTGCTGATTGCAAGGTCTGCTTACCCGAAGTCGCTTAAAAGCTATTATTTTGAGCAGGTTATTTTAAGCGCAGACAGCTACAAGCTCGGCACTCAAAAAGAATCACAGAATAACAGCAAACGTCCTGTGCTTATGACAGCTGCCGATTCAGGCATTGAAATAGGTATAACAAATAATTCACTGAGTATAAAAAGGGGGGATTAATTTGCCGCTGTATGATGAAACCGGGCTTAAGAAATATATAAAAGAGCCGAAGAATATTAATGTCTTTTTAATCTACGGGGAGGATGATTATTTAAAGGACTATTATTCCGCCCTTTTGCGAGATAAGGCGGTCGACCCTGCCTTCAGCGCATTTAACCTCCATGAATATGAAGCTGAGGAGCCTGATTTCTCGGCTGTTTGGGATGCGGCAAACGCTTACCCCCTTATGAGTGAGCGCACCTGTATATTTATCAAGGGCTTAAAGCTTTCGTCGCTCAATAAAGAGGCAATCGGGGACTTGAAAAAGCTTATTGCCGAAATTCCGGAGTTCTGCACTCTTATTGTAAAGGCCGTAGAGTCATCGGAGGATGAAAGAAAGAATGAAACGGTTAAGGATTTGATAGGTGCAATTTCAAAGGTCGGTATTGCCGCAAGGCTCGAAAAACGCAGGTCATCGTCGCTCATTAACCTTATTGAAAACGGCGCAAAATCAAGAGGCTCGTCGATTTCAAAGGATGATGCAATGTACCTTGTCGACACTGTCGGCGATGATTTGCTTGTTCTGATGAATGAGCTTACAAAGCTCGCCGCCTTTGCGGGCAAAGAGGGAATCACAAGGGAGATAATAGACTCAGTAGCCGTAAAAAGCGTGGAAGCTTCTATTTTTGACCTCTCCGCCGCAATTATCGAAAATAATGCGGACAAGGCCTTTTCTATACTCTCCGTAGTAAAGCAGGAGAGAGTTTCGCCGCAGATAATCATAGGTACCCTTGCCTCATATTACGCTGATTTATACAGGGCGAAGGTCGCACTTAAGCACGACAGGAGAATCAATGAAATTGTCACTGCTTATGATTACAACAATAAGTCATTCAGGCTTGAAAAAGCCCTCAGAACCGTACGCAATATGGGAATGAGGAGTATAAGAGAGGCCGTATCACAGCTTGCCGAGGCGGATGTGAAAATAAAGTCAACGGGTGCGGATAACTATATCGTAATCGACTCGCTTATTGCCTCGCTATTAAACACGCTTTCCGCCTGAAATGGGAGAATCAATGTTAAAGACAGACAGAGCAATAATCGTAGAAGGAAAATACGATAAAATAAAGCTTAGCGGCATAGTCGATGCACTTATTATCGAAACCGACGGCTTTCGGGTATTTAAAGATAAGGATCTGCAAAAACTAATAAAGCGCTTGGCTTACGAAAAGGGAATAATAATCTTTACGGACAGCGACGCCGCAGGCTTTAAGATAAGAGCCTTTGTAGCAAAAATAGTGCCTAAGGGTACTTTTCTGCATGCCTATATTCCCGATGTTATCGGCAAGGAAAAAAGAAAAACATCGCCCTCCGCAGAAGGGAAGCTCGGCTTAGAAGGCATTGATAATGACGTTATTATTGACGCTCTGATAAGGGCGGGGATAAATGAAAGCGAAGGAAAACAGAAAGAGCCCCAAAGAGAAATCACCGCTTTTGATTTAATGTCTGACGGACTTTGCGGAACAAATAACTCGAAGGTCAAAAGGGAAGAGTTTCTTGAATTCTTGAGCTTACCCGTGCATCTGTCCACATCGAGTCTGCTTAAACTCTTAAATTCGGTATATGGCTATGATTTTTACAAGCGGCTTATCTCAGATTTTTATTACAGTGAAAAAAACAGTCAATAAGAGCATATTACGGTAAGCTTTTCTTGACTATGGCTCATCGGTAATGTATATTAAAATAAGGTTATAATTGCTTTCCGGAGGCGGTTTAATGTCAATAAAGAAAAAAGGGTTAATTGCAGTACTGCTGACTGTCACGATTATTATTTCGTTGGCTGCAATTACTTTCGCAGTCTTAGGCAACCGTCCCGGCTCGAGTGAGGGTAAATTTGAGAACAATTATGTAAACAGAGTTAATATTACAGCCGAAAAGACAAGCTTTACCATCGATAAACTGAACGACGGCCAGAAGGAGACATTGAATCTTACCTTATCCGCCGCAAAAGCTGAGGCGGAATTCTATGCTAAGATTCAAAGCATCTCCATTAAGGGCTTAAATCATGACTATGCCGTATGGACGTCCGTTGAAGGCTCATTCGATCATCCCGAGGGGGCAATTCTCCCCGTCGGCAGTGACGGCAAGCCTCAGACTCTTAAATGGAGTCTTACGGCGCCGTATATTATTCCCGATAAGTTTACAAGTGACCCTGTTATTGAAATCAGACTTTTAAGCGGAATTAACGAGATGCTTGCAACTGAGAGCATTATTAAAATCCCGCTTAAAATTACAATCATAAATAAGGTAGAGCTTTCACAGCTCGTTACTACAGGAAGATCAGTCATCAATCAAACGGGTGCCGGCCCCGATTCGGAGCTTTATAAAGCGGTCGATGCGGCAGCGGCACTGCTTCTGACAAACTGCACTCAGCAGGAGGTTAACCTTGCTGTTTACAATTTAAGGAGTATTCTCGGCATTTCAGGCTGATTTTTTCCCTTTTTAATTTTCCGCTCCGATTTGAGCTAATAATAAGGAATGTATAAGGGAGAGAGAAAAGAATGACCACAGCATTTTATCCGGTAAGGGCCATAAGTGATTTTAAGGATTTGCTTATGCAGTCAGCTGAAATTTTCAGCGAAAGGACCGCTTTTTCGATTAAGAAAAACGGTGAATATGTAGGAATAACATACCCCCAGTTCAGAGATGACGTTTTTGCCTTCGGGGCTGCTTTGAACAGACTATTCGGATTAGAATGCAGCCGTGTCGCTTTAATAGGCGAAAACTCATACGAATGGTGCGTTTCGTACCTTGCAGTCACCTGCGGCTCAGGCGTGATTGTGCCCATTGATAAGGATTTGGATTTTGACGATATCGCCTCAATCATTTCCGTTTCAAAGTCTAAGGCAATAATTGCCGACGAGGCGAAAACAAAGCTATTACTCGAGAAAAAAGAGCAATTAAACGATGACTTAATTATCATTACAATGGAAAAGCCCGAGGGTGGCCAGAGGCAGGTTTTAGACCCTGCGCTGATTCAGTTTTCATTCAAGGGCTTAATTGAAAAAGGCAAGTCCTCTGCTGAGGATTTGGATGCATATCAGAAAATATCCCCCGACCCGAATGTAATGAGCGTTCTGCTTTTTACATCGGGTACGACCGGCGCTTCAAAGGGCGTAATGCTCAGTCAGTACAATATCTGCTCTGATATCACCTCGCTTGCG
This sequence comes from Clostridiales bacterium, assembly GCA_012520115.1. Classification (GTDB taxonomy): domain Bacteria; phylum Bacillota; class Clostridia; order Oscillospirales; family Acutalibacteraceae; genus DTU053. Next base: position 9,554 of record JAAYOZ010000138.1, read on the forward strand.
GGTGTTGTGAAAATCAATCCAACAGATAAGCTGCTGACAGTGCTGCCGCTGCACCATACCTATCAGTGCACGCTCGGCTTTTTAATGATGATGTATTCCGGCGGAAATGTAGCCTTTTCTGAGGGTCTTCGATACATCGTCCAGAATATGCAGGAGTTTAAGCCCACGCTGTTCCTGACCGTGCCGCTTATGCTTGAAAAGATACACAAGCGCATAATTAAGGCGGCTTCACAAAAGCACGGCGGCAAGCTGGCTTTAACCTTCGGTAAGGCGATTTCGGGCGTTGGCGCCGCATTTGGCGTAAATCTTAAGGAAAGGCTCTTCGGCGAGATTCAGAAGAATTTCGGCGGCGAGCTGAGGATGATTATTACCGGTGCCGCAGCTATCAGTCCGACCGTTGTAAAGGACTTTCAGGCCTTCGGTTTGCCCGTATATATAGGCTACGGACTTACGGAGTGTTCGCCCCTTGTCATAGGCAATAATGACCGTATTCAGCTGCCCGATTCGGTCGGTGTCCCCCTTCCGGGTGTTGAGGCTAAGATACTTAATCCCGACAGCGACGGAGTAGGCGAGATTGCCATAAAGGGACCTATGGTCATGCTCGGATACTATGAAAATGAAGAGGCGACTGCTGAGGTTCTTCAGGACGGCTGGTTGAGAACGGGCGACCTCGGAACTGTTGACGATGAGGGCAATTTCAGAATTGCCGGACGCAGCAAAAATGTTATCGTTACCAAAACCGGCAAGAATATCTACCCGGAAGAGGTTGAGTATCATCTTAATATCAATCCGCTTATTGCCGAGTCAATGGTCGTAGCGGGCAACGAGGACGATGACGGAGATACTTCGGTCAGGGCTAAGATTTTCCCCGATATCGAGGCAATTAAGGAGAAACTGAAGCTTCAGAATGTCACAAAGGAGCAAATCTCCAAGGTAGTTCAGGACGTAATTAAGGAAGTGAATAAAAAGCTTCCGAGGTACAAGAATATAAAGAGCTTTGATATAAGAGAATCCGAGTTTGTTAAGACCACGACCCACAAGATTAAGCGATTTGCCAATATTCTTGACAATGACGAGCCTGAAACACAGGAAGAAGAAAACGAATAAAAGAATCAATCGGCTGCCGCTTATCGGCAGCCGATTTTAAAGTATATTTAATAATTCTATTTGCCATATACAGTTTACTTTTCTTGATAATTGTATTAAACTTAATTAAATAGACACAATATATACTTAAGATTCAGCATAATGGAGGTTGAATTGAGCATATTTAGCGATAATGAGTATATTCGTCTTGTCAAGACGATTTTAGATAATAGATTCCCCGTATCCTCCCCAAAGGCATATGTTCACACCTACGGCTGTCAGGGCAATCTTGCCGACAGCGAGCGAATGAAGGGCATGCTCGCAGAATTAGGCTATGAGTTTACCGACGATATAAATGAGTCCGACCTGATATTATTCAACACCTGCTCAGTCAGAGAGCATGCGGAGGACAGGGTCTTCGGAAATGTGGGAAATCTGAAAAGGCTTAAGTCCGAAAAGCCCGATTTGATTATCATTCTTTGCGGCTGTATGATGCAGCAGGAGCATATTGCACTTAAAATTAAGAAAAGCTATCCTTATGTGAGCATCGTTTTCGGCACCTATCATATGCAAAGGTTGCCGGAGTTTGTATACAGGGCACTTTCAAAGCGTGAGCGTGTATTTGAAATAACCGATACCCACGAGGCTGAGATTGTCGAAGGCCTGCCCGTTTTCAGGGATACAAGCTATAAGGGCTGGCTGCCTGTAATGTACGGCTGCAACAACTTCTGCAGCTACTGCGTAGTGCCCTTAGTCAGAGGTCGTGAGCGCAGCCGTGACCCTGAGGACGTCATAAACGAGGCAAAGAGGCTCATTTCAGAAGGTGCTAAGGATATTACTCTGCTTGGCCAGAATGTCAATTCATACGGCAATAATTCGGCCTTTGATATTACCTTCCCTGATTTGTTGCGCAAAATAAATGCCCTTGACGGTGACTTCATAATCAGATTTATGACCTCGCACCCTAAGGACTGCACGCCCGAGCTTTTAAAGGCAATGGCTGAAAGTGAAAAATGCGCAAAGCACCTGCATCTGCCATTCCAGTCCGGCTCGAACCGTATATTAAAGGCCATGAACAGGAAATATACAAGGGAGCACTATTTAGAGTTAGTGTCAATTGCCCGTGAACTTATGCCGGAGCTTTCTATAACCAGCGACGTTATTGTGGGCTTTCCGGGCGAACAATATGAAGACTTTTTACAGACCCTTGACCTTGTAGAGCGTGTTAAGTTCTCTTCCTTGTTTACCTTTATCTACTCAAAGCGTGAGGGAACAGCCGCCGCAAAGCTGCAAGACCCTGTAAGTCGGGAAGAGAAGGGTAAGTGGTTCAAAGAGCTACTGGATTTGCAGGAGAGTATTTCCGTTGACATCCGCCGTTCAATGGTCGGCAAAACCTACAGAGTTCTTGCGGAAAGCAGAGTAAAAGAAGACTCATCGCTCATAACCGGCAGGACTGAGGGAAATGTTAATATAGACTTTAAGGCTGATGAAAGCAAAATCGGGCGGTTTGTTAATGTTAAGGTAACTTTAGCAGAAAACCTTAACCTCAAAGGCGAACTAATATAACGAATATTTCGCAGTTTTTGCGTTATATAAACCTAATTAAAGGAGTTTTATGATGGATTTAATTAAACTTACAAGACAACTCGGCGCAGCCATTCAGCAGGATGAAAGATATCTTGCTTTCCAGGCAGCAAGAAAGGCAAACGAGGAAGACGACGCATTAAATGCACTTATCGGAAAGCTCAACCTTGTTCAGCTTTCATATCAGCAGGAAGCTGAGTCACCTGCCCCTGACGAGCAGAAGCTGTCCGCCTATGACGAAGAGTTCAGAAGCCTGTACAGCGAGCTTATGCAGAATCCCAATATGATCAATTACGAGAATGCAAGGCATGACATCGACGACATGATGAACTATATCATGCAGATTCTCGGCCTTTGCGTAAACGGCGAGGACCCGGAGACCTGCGAGCCTGAGGTTCACGATCACGGCTGCGGCGGAAGCTGCTCCTCCTGCAGCGGCTGCTAATCAGTCCGTAAACAATCGACTAAGGCAATGTAAAGCTAAAACTTTGCATTGCCTTATAGTTGGATTTAAGAAAAGTTTTGCATATCTATCTTTCGGTGGGGTGTCCTGATGTCAGAGTTTTCTCCGATGATGAATCAGTATTTTAAGATAAAAGAGCAATATAAAGATGCATTGCTGTTTTTCAGATTAGGCGATTTTTATGAGATGTTCTTTGATGATGCCGTTACCGCTTCAAGAGAGCTTGAGCTGGTTTTAACCGGCCGTGATTGCGGACAGGATGAGAGAGCGCCTATGTGCGGCGTTCCCTTTCACAGCGCTGAAGGCTATATTGCCCGTCTTGTTGCCAAGGGTTACAAGGTTGCTATCTGCGAGCAGACTGAGGACCCTGCAACGGCAAAGGGCATTGTGCGCCGTGATGTGGTCAGGGTAATTACTCCCGGCACGGTTACCGAAAGCAGTATGCTCGATGAGGGCAAAAATAACTACATAGGCTGCATTTTTGTTGAAAAAAAGGCAGCCGGTTTAGCTTTTGCGGATATCTCCACCGGCGAACTGCAGGCTACGGAATTAAGCGGCAAAGCAATTGAAAACCTTGTCATTAACGAAATCGCAAGATTTACTCCCTCCGAGCTTATTGCAAACTCTAAGACTGCCGAAAAGAAGGCTATAATAGAATTCGTCAGAAACAAGGCAAGCCTGCCGATTGACGCCTATAATGACGAAGACTTTGACTTTGAAACATCCTCGAAGATAATCAGGGATCATTTTAAGACAGTTAAGGAAGAGATTTTTGAGAATCGTCTGCTTGTCTGCGCTGTCGGCGCACTGATGAGCTATCTGTACGAAACTCAGAAGAATAATGTTTCAAACATTGAAGAAATCAAGACCTATAACGATGCGAAATTCATGGCTCTTGACGAATCGGCAAGAAGGACACTGGAGCTGACTCAGAGCGAGCGCAGGCAGGAGACTAAAGGCTCTCTGCTTTGGGTACTGGATTCCACAAAGACCGCCATGGGCAAGCGTATGCTTCGCTCCTGGGTAGAAAATCCGCTTGTTTCCCTGCCCGAAATTTCGATGCGCCTTAATGCCGTGGACGAGCTTTATTCAAACACCATAAAGCTTGCTGAGATAAAAGAGCAGCTTTCCGATATAAACGATATTGAGCGTATTATTACCCGAATTGTCTATGAAACAGCCAATGCAAGGGAATTAAAGGTTCTTTCTAATACAATTAAACGTTTGCCTCAGCTAAAAGCTGCCTTAGAGGGCTTTAATAGCAACAGCCTGTCTGAGATTCAAAGGGAAATCGATTTGCTCACGGATGTTGAGGAGTTGATTGAAACCGCCATTGTTGACGACCCGCCGTTCACCGTCAGAGAGGGCGGTCTTATCAAAGACGGCTTTAACCCTGAGCTGGACGAGCTTCGAACAATAGTGTCGGGCGGCAAGAGCTTTCTTGTCACCCTTGAGGAGCAGGAGCAGCAGAAGACAGGTATAAAGAAGTTGAAAATAGGCTACAACAGGGTTTTCGGCTATTACATAGAGGTGCTTAATTCCTTTAAGGAGTTAGTGCCAGAGCACTATATCAGAAAGCAGACCCTTTCAAACTGTGAAAGATACATAACCCCAGAGCTTAAAGAGCTTGAAAGCAAGGTTCTTGGCGCTCAGGACAGGATATCTAAACTCGAATATGAGATATTCTCGGCTATCAGGGCGAAGACAGCCGACCAGCAGTTCAGAATAAGGCGAACCGCTGCCGCAATAGCAAAACTGGACACGCTCTGCTCTATTGCCCATGCCGCTGTTGAAAACGGCTACAATCGCCCGATAGTCGATTTGTCTGACAGGATAGAAATTAAAGGCGGCAGGCACCCTGTTGTAGAGAAATTCTCCGACGGCCCCTTTGTACCTAATGACGCTCTGCTTGACTGCGATGACAACAGAACTGCCATAATTACAGGCCCGAATATGGCAGGTAAGTCCACATATATGCGTCAGATTGCACTGATTGCGATTATGGCGCAGATAGGCAGCTTTGTACCAGCAGATTCCGCCGTAATCGGCATAGTTGACGGAATTTATACGAGAATCGGCGCATCCGACGACCTTTCAATGGGCAAGTCCACATTTATGTCAGAGATGTCCGAGGTCGCATACATAATCAGCAATGCCACAAAGAAAAGCCTTATTATTCTTGACGAGGTCGGCAGGGGAACCTCCACCTATGACGGAATGAGCATTGCAAGAGCCCTGCTTGAGTATATTACCGACAAGAAGAATATCGGTGCTAAGACTCTGTTTGCGACTCATTACCATGAGCTTACTCAGCTTGAGGATGAAATCAGCGGAGTAAAGAATTACTATATCACCGCAAAGAAGCGTGGAGACGATATAATATTCCTTCGCCGCATTGTCAGAGGAACCTCCGACGGCAGCTACGGTATTGAGGTCGCAAGGCTTGCCGGCGTACCCAAGAGGATAGCTGACAGGGCTAAGGAAATCCTTGACGAAATCGAAGCTAATAAGGGGCATTATCACTATGTTCCTAAATCGGTTAAGTCTGACGATGAGCTGACTTTCGGCAATACCTTTGCGGACAATGCAAATCTGGCAATCGTGGACGAGCTTAAAAACCTTGACATTAATGTTCTGACCCCGATTGAGGCTATGACAATACTCCACGGAATAATCAAAAGACTGAATTAATGAAAATACCTTTGAAAGGTGGTGAGATAATGCCAAAAATAAATGTGCTGCCCAAAAGCGTAGCTGAGCTTATTGCCGCCGGCGAGGTGGTGGAAAAGCCTGCATCTGTCGTAAAGGAGCTGCTCGAAAACTCCATTGACTCAGGAGCCGACAAAATCACGGTCGAAATTAAAAACGGTGGAATTACATATATTCGTGTTACCGACAACGGCTGCGGAATCGCAAGGGAGGATGTAAGGACAGCCTTTTTAAGCCATGCCACAAGCAAGATAAAGGACAGCACTGACCTTGACGCCATATTTACCTTAGGCTTCAGGGGCGAGGCATTGTCTTCAATTTCCGCCGTTTCAAAGGTTAATATGCTTACCCGCACTCCCGAAGCTTCAATCGGCACAGGCTATGTAATAGAGGGCGGGCAGGAGGTTTCCATAGACGATGCTGGCTGCCCCGTAGGCACTACAATTATCGTAAGGGATTTGTTTTATAACACCCCCGCACGGATGAAATTTCTTAAAAGGGATGCAACCGAAGCGGGCTATATTCAGGATATCTGCCTTAAAATCGCCCTGTCTAATCCTCATATCAGCTTCAGGCTGATTAAGGATGACAAGCAGATAATGTTCACCCCCGGCGACGGAAAGCTGATGTCAGCCATTCATGCCACACTCGGAAAAGAGTTTGCGGATTCACTTGTCCCGCTGTCATACAGCCTTGAGGGTCTGACGGCTGAAGGTTATATAACTCTGCCCGCTTATTCAAAGGTAAACAGGAATTATCAGTACTTTTATATCAACGGCAGGTTTGTTAAAATGCCCGTGGGCGCTTCCGCCCTTGACTCCGCTTACAAAAACTCGATAATGGTCGGCAAATTTCCAGCCTGCATAATAAAAATAACCATTCCGCCTGAAACGGTGGATGTCAATGTCCACCCGGCAAAGACAGAGGTGCGCTTCTCCGACGAAAAGCGGCTGTTCTCGCTTATTTTCCATGCGGCACAAAGCTCACTTGCAAAGCATGATGTGACATATTCAGTGTCTTTTTCTGATGAATCGGTTCAAAAGAGCAGAAGAGCCTTCAATCCTTTTGCCGAAAGTAAGGCTGAGGAAAGTACGGATTTATTCAATCTTACAAAGACCGAAAAAGAGGATACTATCGAGAAAAATGATGAGACGCCCGACATTGACGAGCGCATGGCGGAGATTGAGAAGAAGCTTCGGCAGTTCTTCCCTGATGACAGTCTTGATAAAACGGTGACTCTCAGAACGCCCACAATAGCTCAGGATTACAAGGGCTATGACGACCCTTATAAGGATTTGCTCGGCGGCTATGATAAGACTGAAAACAATATAAAAGCACAACTGATAGAGTCAAAAGCCGATTTCTCAGGCAGTATTGATTTGGATTTAACACAAAATGTCAAGGCAGACGCAGAATCCGTTCAGGTGACAGAAAAATCAGATGAAAAAGAAGCTAAAAATAACGCAACAGAACCTGTTATTATCGGCGAAGTATTTAATACATATATCATTGTTCAAATGGGCACAAAGCTTCTGTTTGTGGATAAGCATGCAGCCCATGAGCGCATGATTTTCAATAAGCTGAAACAAAACCTGTTCGGCTACTCGTCGCAGCTTCTTATGTCGCCTGTTAAAATCGATTTAAGCACTCGGGAGTATAATGCCGTTATAGATAACCTTGAAATTATCAAAAAGGCCGGCTTTGATACATCAGACTTCGGCGACGGCAGCGTACTTGTTCGCTCCTGTCCCGTCGACCTTTTGTCTGTCGACATCAGGGATTTGTTTATAGAGATTGCCGACAATTTGGCCTTAAATCAGGGCATGATAAGCTCTGAAAAGATTGATTTCATCTATCATTCTGCCGCTTGCAAGTCAGCCATAAAGTCGGGTAAGAGTATTTCCCGTGAGGAAATGGCAGAGCTTATATATAAGGTACTTCATGACGATGATATCAAGTACTGCCCCCACGGCAGGCCGGTTATGATTGAATTAACTAAATTCGAGCTCTAAAAGCTTTTCGGGCGAATTCAGTAGCATTAGGCGGTGAAGCAGTGAGTTTAATTCCTGTAATTGCGGTCGTTGGGCCTACGGCTTCCGGAAAAACCGCACTTGCGATAGAGCTTGCAAAGGCTCTTGACGGAGAGATTATTTCCGCTGATTCCATGCAGGTCTATAAGGGCATGGACATCGCCACCGCAAAGCCCACTCTTGAGGAGCGTCAGGGCATTCCGCACTATATGATGGATGTTGTGGATACTTCCGTCAGGTACAGCGCCGCACTCTATGCCGAAAAGGCTTCGGAGCATATAAGGGATATTCACGCGAGAGGCAAACTCCCGATAGTCGCCGGCGGAACGGGACTCTATGTTGATACACTTTTAAAGCCCCATGTGTATAAGCTGAAAGAGCATGATATGTCCGTAAGAACTGCCTTAGAGGAAAGAGAGCTTACAGAGGGCATAGAGGCCTTGTTTGAAGAGCTTAATAGGCTTGATAAGGTCACAGCGGACAAGCTTCACATAAATAATCGAGGCAGGATAATAAGGGCTTTGGAGGTCTATTATCTTACAGGCAGACCCATGAGTGAAAAAGATGAAGACGCAGAAGACTCTCCCTACCGTGTTTTGTATATAGGGCTTGATTATAAAAACAGGTCGCTTTTGTATGACAGAATCAACAAGAGGGTAGACATAATGCTCGAAAATGGTCTTGTTTCAGAGGCAAGGCAATACAAGGAGCTTTCAGACTCCACAACAGCCGCAAGGGCAATCGGACACAAGGAGCTTTTGCCCTATCTGAAAGGCGAAAAACCTCTCAATGAGGTTATAGAAAAGCTTAAAAGAGAAACAAGAAGATATGCTAAGAGACAATTAACATGGTTCAGAAAAAATGACGAGATTAACTGGCTTTATATAGACTGTTTTGACAGCTTTGATGATGTAATTGACAATGCGCTTTCTTTATCAAAAGAGTTTCTCGCAGAAGAATCAGATAAGAACGGAGGGGATTAATTTGCCTAAGACCCGTCGTAAAACGAAAAGCAAGATAGTTAAGATTAATTTCATAAACAGCTCCGTTTTTAAATTAGCCGGAATTGCCGCCGCCGTGCTGGTTTTAGTCATATATGCCGGCGCTCAGTTTTACAGGATAAAGTCGGTACCCGTGAAGACAACCACCGCACTGAATAAGGTCGTCTATAAATCCGCCGAAGTCGACATTTTCGTAATAAGGGATGAAAAATATATCGTCTATGACGCTGTGGGCACTCTCGTTCCGCTCGTAGAGGACGGCACAAGGGTAACAGGCGGAGATAGTGTAGCGGCTGTTTTCAGCAATACTGCTGACGCAGAGAGCTTTGTTGAAGAGATGGAAATAAAAAACGAAATTACATATTATGAAGCGTTGTCAAAGGCCGATGTAAATTTCCAGAGCGACTTAACGCAGCTTAACTCAAACATAAAGCAAAGCCTGCTTAAATACATAATTGTCGCAGAAAGCGGAAATTTGAGTTCTTTAAAAGCTCAAACGGATAGTGTAAGGGAGACCATTACTGCCCGACAGAGAGCAACGGGCGAGTCTGTCGACTACTCACAGAAGCTCGGCGAGCTGAAGGCAAGGCTCAGTGCCTTATCCTCCGCCCGGCATGACACGAAATTCGTATCAGCCCCAAGTCCCGGCTATTATGTCTCAAACGCAGACGGCTATGAGAATGCCGCCCCCTATGATAAGGCCTTAGAACTTAACTGCTCCGATATTGAGCAGTTGCTGACCTCAAAACCCGAAAATGTGCCCGCAAATGTCAGAGGTAAGCTGATAAGAGGCTATGATTTTTACATAGCGACTCTTATTAAGGCGGAACTGGCGGCGGAGTTAAAAGTAGGCTCAACCGTTTCAATCAATTTCCCCAATTCGTCTGTCGGCGAAATCAAGGTTCAGGTCGCAAAGATAAACGAAACAAAAGACGGAATGACCGCTGTGATTTTCGCTTCAAGGCAGATGAGTGAGGAACTGTCGCAGCTGAGAATCGAGAAAGCGGAAATTAGACTCGAAAAGCATGAGGGCTATTCCGTACCTAATTCGGCAATCAGAATCGTAGAGGGCGAAAAGGGAGTCTTTATTTTAAGAGGCAATCTTGTCACTTTCAGAAAAATAAACATTGTCTATTCTGATGACGACATATCAATTTCCACCGTTCCCGAAAACTCAGAAGGATATTTAAGGCTGTATGATGAGATAATTGTGGAGGGTAAAAATCTTTATGCAGGAAAAATCATTAGTTAATGCTAAACTTAACATAATTGAAGAGAATTATAAGGTCATTAAGGATAAAATAGAAAAGGCTGCAGGTGAGGTAAACAGAAACCCCGACGAAATCAGACTGATGGCAGTCACAAAAACCGTAGAGCCGATTTATATTAACCACGCCATTAAGCTCGGAATAAACCTTATAGGCGAAAACAGGGTACAGGAATTTCTCGAAAAAGAGCCTTTTCTTGAAAAAAAGGTAGAAACGCATATAATCGGCCATCTGCAGCGCAATAAGGTGTCAAAGATAATCGGCAGGGTGGATATGATTCAAAGCCTTGACAGCATAAGGCTTGCCGAGGAAATATCAAAGCAGGCGCTTAAAGCTGAAACTCAGATGCCCGTGCTGATTGAGGTAAATATCGGCAGGGAAGAGAGCAAAACAGGCTTTGACCCGGACGAACTGACCGAGAGCGTTTATCAGATATCAGAGCTTAAAGGCGTTAAGATTAAGGGCTTGATGTGTGTTCCTCCTATTTGCGACAGCGAAAGTGAAGCAGCGGCATTTTTTAACGCAATCAGCAAACTGTTTATTGACATTAAAGACAAAAAAATAGATAATGTAGATATGTGTATACTGTCGGCAGGTATGTCTTCAGATTATGAAACAGCCATACGCTGCGGCTCAAATTTAATAAGAATCGGCTCCGCACTATTCGGAGCAAGAATATATTAGGAGGATAAATATGGGTATAGTTGATAAGCTTAAAAAGATCGTCAATATTGACGAGGACGAATACTATGATGATGTTGAGTCCAATGATCTTTTAGTATATTCACCGGATGAGGAAGAGGAGAAGGAACTGCCCCGCAAGAGTATCCTTCGTGCCGACCCCAAGCCCGCACCTTCGGTTAAGACCGGCTCAAATAAGATTGTAGATATTCATACAACGGCAAAGCTTCAGGTC
>JAAYOZ010000139.1 GCA_012520115.1 Clostridiales bacterium
GTATAATGCAGTTAAACTTGTCAACGGACTATGCTCTGAGAATCGTATCAAGGCTGATGACAACACCGGGCGCCGTATCAACGGCAGTACTCGCCAATGAACTCGGAATTTCGAGAAACTACTTAATGAAGGTACTTAAAAAGCTGAAGTATGCGGGTATTATCGATACCGAAAGAGGCTTTTCCGGCGGCTGCTATCTCGCCCTGAAGCCTGAGGACATAAACTTCAAGATTGTGTTTGAAGCAATGGATGACAATGTCGTCTTAAACCGCTGCCTTGAGCCGGACAGCTTCTGCAGCCGTAATGCGGTAGAGACCTGTGTCTTCCACGCATTCTACGAGGATATTCAGAAATACCTTGACGAGAAGTTTAATTCAAGCATTATGAGCGTTGTTGAGAATTACGAAAATAACTGATAATACGGAAAAATAAAGGGCAGGTTTGCACCTGCCTTTTTTTATTTATCTTATTCGGGCTTTGCCTCAACAATGAGCTGTCTTACCCTTTCGCCTATGGCCTTATATTCCTCTCTTGTCATGCCCTCGGTCTGAATCGGCGGCAGGACTCTTGCCTTCACGGTGGCCTTGGAGATTTTGTGCTTTTGCTCCCAGACCTTATATGTGCCTTCGATTGCGACGGGAATTACCTGCACGCCCGTGTTTTTGGCTATTCTGAAGGCGCCGTTCTTAAACTCGCCGATTTCGCCCGTCTTAGACCTTGTGCCTTCGGGGAAGATAACCATGCTCTCGCCGTTTTTCACCCTCTCCTCGGCTATGTTAAGTGCCTCTACTGCGTCACGGGGCTTTTCCCTGTCCACGAAAATGCAGCCCACATATAATAGCCATTTCCTTGCAAGGGGGATTTTCTCCGCCTCCTTCTTTACAAGAAAGCCGCAGACCTCCCTTGGAATGAGCATCATAACCGCTATATCAAAGATGCCCTGATGATTCGCTATATAAATTGCGTTGCCCTCTTTCGGCACGTTCTCAAGACCCTGAATGTCATACTTCACGCCCGCAAGACGGCTCATTCTGAGAACCAGTTTTCTCGCCATCTTTCTTACGATGGCGTTTCTTTTTTCTATTTTACCCTGCTTCGTGAGTATCTTCATGTAGAGTGAAGCAGGGAGCAGAGCAATCAGATAAAGAGCAAAGCACAAAAACCAGATAACCGTCATAATATCAATCCTTCCGCCGCAATCAGTCTTTAATAATCAGAGAAACGGGACAGTGGTCAGAGCCGTAAATGTCCGCATGAATCGCCGCATCACATAACCTGTCGTCAAGCTCCTTTGAGGTGACAAAATAGTCTATACGCCAGCCTGCGTTGTTCTGTCGGGCGTTGAAGCGGTACGACCACCAGGAATATGCGCCCTCAAGGTCAGGATAAAAGTGCCTGAAGGTATCCGTAAAGCCCGCTTCGAGCAGCTCTGTGAACTTCGCCCTCTCCTCGTCGGTAAAGCCCGCCTTGCCTCGGTTGGCCTTAGGATGCTTTAAGTCGATTTCCTCATGTGCCACATTAAGGTCGCCGCAGACTATGACAGGCTTGTTGTTCTTAAGTCCCAGAAGATACTCCCTGAAGGCGTCCTCCCAGATGACCCTGTATTCGAGCCGAGAGAGGTCCTCCTTAGCGTTCGGAGTATAGACCGTTATCAGATAATATTCGGGGTATTCGAGGGTTATGACCCGTCCCTCGGTATCAAGTTCGGGAACACCTATGCCCAAAGCGCAGGAAAGCGGCTCATGGCGGGTA
>JAAYOZ010000140.1 GCA_012520115.1 Clostridiales bacterium
TAATTTCAAGCTTAGCAAGGGCAAGACCCTCCGTAAAGAAGCTCTTTGCGCCCACGTAGGGGTAGAGGGGGTTATCGTTTTCAAAGCTCAATACATCTCCAGAGGAGGTACGGGCGCAGTTTGAGGACAGATAGCCCGTCAGTCCGCCCGAGGTCAGCACATTCACATCAATGTAAAGCCCCGACTTCTGACGGCTCAGGTATGAGCTTAGCTTCTCCAAAGAGCTTTTGCCGCCGAGTATCGTAAGCACAGAGGCACTTGAGGAGTCATGCTGCACAATTCCTCCGGACAGAAGGCCGATATAGCGCATATTAATGCTGTCAATGCCCTTGCCCTTTAAAATAGTAGCCAAGTCCTGCGCCTGGTCGATTTTCGTAAGGCTGTGGTAAAAGCCGGTTTTCTTCTTGCCGGCGCCAATAATACTCAGGTTAAAGGGGTACTTGTCGGAATAGTTTACGGTCTTTGTGGAGAGTATGCCCTCACGGATAAGCTGTTCCCTTGCGGCCCTCGCCATACCGCTGTAATTTGCGCTCTTGCCGGTTATGAAGCGATAGCAGAGCTTTATATTGCCGTCGTACTGCTCTGAGATATATGACTTTTTATTAAGAGAGTTTGAGCTTCGCATTCTGAAGTAGGCGCCCACACGGGCAGGCGTTGAGGCGGTTGCCCTGCGAGCCTGTACCTCCGCTAAGGCGTCGCCGTCCTCAATGATTGCGGTAAAGGCGTTGTCGGCGCTCTTGACTCCGAACACGGGCATAATAACCGTCGGATAGTCGGAGACGGACTCGCCGAAAATGGCGGACTGGTCTGCGCCGTATACGGGCAGATTCACAAAGGAGGTATTGTGGTCATTACTGTTTACATGCATCAGTGCGCCGGGGCCGTCGGGCAGGAGGAAGTATTCCTCCGCTCCTCCCCCGAAGGTGCTGCCGAAGTAGGGCAGCGGTGCGAGCTTTTCTATGTAAAGTCCGTCGGTAGCTGTAAGATTTGAGCAGTCGGCAGAGAAATAGAAGTTGCCGTCGGTTAAGTAAAAGTTCGCTTCGGCCTTAATCTGCGCCGCTTTTGCGTCCTTTTCCTTATTGAAAATCTTTTCGGAATTCTCATCAAGGGTAAATACATAAGAGATTTTAACTCCGTTTTCGGTCTGCTCAAAGGTCGCTCCCCCCATGGCAACGCTGTTGTCCTGAGAGTTAAGATACAGTATTCCGTTCTTAGTAAGAACATTCAGGCTCAGAACGCCGGCATAGGTATTGCTTTCTGCGGGCAGCGAGAGCCACATCTTGCCGTTGGTCGTCTCCTTGACGGCGACAGCAAGGGAGATTTCGTCGATGTAAAGCTCCAACAGTCCCGATGAAGCGACCTTTTTTAAAGCGGTGACATCGGTGGTGTGAAGCCTTGCGTCGGCAGTCTTTGCGCTTATGACATTGCCCGTGTTTGCCTTGATTTTAGTAGGCTTGCCCGACGAGCAGGCGGGCAGGAAAACAAGGCAGAGCATTAACACAGACAGCATAATATGTATAAATTTTCTTAAAGTCGGTTTCATTTTTTCTGTCCCTTCTAAGCTACAGGAGCGTCTGAAAGAGGTTAGGTCAAAATATATCAATGTAATGATAGCATAATGTGTTTATATGAGCAAGCAAAGAGGCAATTAATAACAAGGAGATTAAAGGAAAGAGAGCTTATTTTTGTGCGATAAACTCTATTAATTTCTCCATATCGGAAGGCAGGGGAGTAAAGAAGGTCATGCTTTCCTTTGTTACCGGGTGAAACAAAGCCGCCTTTTCGCAGTGCAGGGCGGGGCGGGATATATACTCCCTGCTGCCCCCGTACATGTCGTCACCTGCAAGGGGCGAGCCGAGGGAGGCAAAATGCACCCTTATCTGATGTGTCCTGCCTGTTTCGAGCTTTATTCGCAGGACCGAATGACCCTTTCCGGCGGCAATCGCCTGCCAGTGTGTTATAGCCGGCACGGCATTCGGCTTGTCCCCCACAGCCCTTAGTGTCTTCATCGGGTCGGGCCTGTAAATGGGGCGGTCAATGGTCCCAGAGCCTTCAAAAATACCTTGAGCCACGCAGATATATTCCTTCTCTACCTTGCCGGATAAAGCTGCGGCGGCAAAGCGGTTTAATGCGCAGATAACAACTCCGGAGGTGCCTTTGTCAAGACGTCCCACGGCCCTGAAGGAGCCTGAACGTCCCTTTGATTTAAGATAGGCGGCGACGGCATTTGCGAGCGTACCCTCCGGGTAGCTGTGACTCGGATGCATGGGGAGGAGAGCCGGCTTGTTCACCACAAGAAGGTCGTTGTCCTCATATATAATAGCGGGCATTTCGCCGGAGGGGATTACATTGTGCTCCTCGTCGGGGATAAGCACAGACAGCACATCGCCCCGCTTCATTATGTCAATAGTGCGGGCATGCTCCCCGTTAAGGCAGATTCCTCTGTCCACACGCTTTAATGAGGCGGTGAGTCGGGCTGACATCTTTAAATGTCCCCTTAAAAACTGCACGACCTTCTTGCCGTCAAAGTCCTCGCCTATTATAAACTCAAGCCGTCTTGACATTTCTTCACCTTTCAGTGCGAATGGTTATGCTATTAAGTTTAGCTTCATATTCTTTATTGTACAAGTATTAACACAAAAAAATCTCGACGGGGGAAGGAAAATGTAAATTTTAGTAATTTTTTATTATTTGTTCACACCTAATAAAAGAATTTGCATTAAGAGCGTATTATAATATGTGTGTTTGTGTAAAGTTATTTGGCGAAATCCAAATTTAATATAATCAGGAGGCAGTCATGTCGGCAATCAAAATACCAAGAGCCGAAAGCCCGGAGGCTGTCGGCGTTTCTTCGGGTTGCATTAAGGAATTTATTGATGATTTAAAGGCAAACAATATCGAGATGCACTCACTCATGGTCATCCGTGACGGCAAGGTAGCCGTCGAATGCTACAATCATCCCTTTTCAGCTAACAGACCCCATTCCTGCTATTCGGTTTCAAAGAGCGTAACCTCTACGGCCATAGGCTTTGCGGTAAGCGAAGGGCTTATAAGCCTTGACACCCTTGTGGTTGATATCTTCCCGGAGTACAGGGAGAATAAGAAGGACAGTTACTTAAATCAGCTCAATATCAGGCACCTTGTTTCCATGTGTTCGGGCAAGAATGTGGATATCTTAAAGGACAAGGGCAAAATCGACTGGCTGGACGATTTCATGAAATCCCCCTGGTATGCAAAGCCCGGCACGGACTTCAGGTATGTCAATGAGAATATTTATGTCTTGAGCGCAATCATACATAAGGTCACCGGCATGTGCATAAGGGATTACCTTCAGCCCCGTCTTTTCGAGCCGCTGGGCATCGATTACCCCTTCTGGGAGACCGACAGAAACGGCATAGAGGCAGGCGGCTGGGGCATCTACCTTAAGACCGAGGACATTGCAAAGATTATGCTCTGCTATCTGCAGGACGGCAAATTCGAGGGCAGGCAGGTCATCCCCGAGGAGTGGACCAGGACGGCTACGGTTAAGCACGTCGACAACAACTTAGGCACCGCCCCCGACTCAAGCGCAGGCTACGGCTACTGCTTCTGGATGTGCAATCTGAATACCCCCTCATACCGCTGCGAGGGACTGTTCGGTCAGTTCGGCATAGTTTTCAAGGAGTATAACGCAGTCGTCGCCTTTACGGGCGCAGAGGCCATAACCCAGAGAGTGCTTGACAGCATGTGGAAATTCTTCCCCGCAGCCTTTGACAACGCTGGTAAAGAGGGCTATGTGGTCGAGAATTTAAGTGAAGAGCTTTCAAAGCTCTGTTTAGAAAAGCCACTTTATAACTCAAGGAGCATTCTGGAGAAAAGGCTTGATGGCAGAAGGATAAAGATGCGAAAGAAGCTCCTGCTGAATATTGCGGGCTTCCCCATGAGCGTACTGCCCCTTGCGGTCACCTATATGACCACCGACAAGGCGGGCAATATAGACAACATCGTCTTTAACTTCGGCGACGACGAATGCAGCTTCACATGGACCGAGGGCGACGAGAAGAACACGGTCGCCTGCGGCATGGACGGCAAGTACAGAGAGGGCGTAATGAGGCTCGGCGGAATTGATTACAGGGTGCTTGCAAGCGCATGCTGGAGGCCGAGAAACACGCTTATCTTAGACATCCGCCCGATAGAAACAATTGCAAAGCGCAGGCTTGCCTTTACCTTCGACGGCAATAAGGTCAAAATGAAGCCCTCCAGCACGCCGGAGGTCGTAAACATAACAAAATTCATAAAGGACGGCGCAAAGGACATCCTGCCCAACGAGTTCCTTGTAAAGCTGGCACAGATAGTAATAGACTACCTGCCCGTAATTGTCGAGCCGGTCCACAAGGGCAAAATAAAATAATAATAAGGCAAATTAAAAAGGCAACGACAGTTCGTTGCCTTTTTAATATGTGCACATTATATAAAAGTTAGTCGCGCTCGGATTCGGGCTCAGTTGTTTCCTCCGGACCGAAGTAAGAGATAAGGAACTGGAAGAAAGAAATGTTAGAAAGCTTGTACAGAATCTTTGCTATTTTAGCAGCCATCTTGGCTACCCAGAAAGCTATACCCATTAATATGCCTCCTTTCAATGGAATCAGCAGTCTGTCGCAATATATTATAGCTTTGTGCATTAATTATAAACAAAAACTTTCCATTTAGCAAGCCTTTTTTGTGAAAGCTTTTTGACAAAGATTTCCCTGTCGATTTTCCCCGTTTTCTGTTCACACAGATATAACAAATCCGCAAATCACCCTAAAACCTTTACAAATCGCAGGGTTTTGTTGAAATATTTTCCTGACTGTGTTACTATTCATAAGGTTAATTCAGAGCTGGCAAGCTCTAAAACAGGGAGGACAGAAAATGAAGTACACAATAGAGAAAAGCAATCACTGCACCTTTTCGATTTTTGAAAAGAACAAGCTTTTCCCCAGAGCGTATTTTATCCCCTTTAAAGAAAAAAGCGTTTTAAAGGCAACGGATTTCAGAAGCGAGCGTTATTCCAGCGATATGGTGAAGGTACTCTCAGGCGAATGGGATTTTAAGTTCTATCCCAAAAAGTCCAAGCTCCCCGACACTATTAACACCTCAAGGGTTAAGTTTGATAAAATACATGTGCCCTCAACATGGCAGCGGACAGGCTATCAGGAGCCTGTTTATCTGAACGAGCGCTATGAGTTCATCTCGCAGCCCCCGAACATCCCCGAGGATATGCCCGTGGGCGTTTACAGAAAGCTCTTTGACGTAAGGGATGTGTCAAAGAACTATATCTTAACCTTCCTCGGCGTGTCCTCCTGCATTGACCTCTATGTCAACGGCAGCTTTGTGGGCTATTCGGAAGGCTCACACAATTCTGCGGAATTTGATATAACAAAATATCTTAAGGAGGGCGAGAACGAGCTTCTTGCCGTATCCTTTAAGTGGTGCAACGGCTCCTTCCTTGAGGCTCAGGACATGTTCCGTGAAAACGGCATCTTCCGTGACGTATATATCACGGTAAATGAGCCTGTCTTCGTCTACGATTATCAACTCAAGACCGCAAAGCAGGGCGACAAGTACAACCTCACAGCCGAAGTAGAGCTAAAGGGCGACACAAAGGACTGCGAAGTTGAGATTGAAATTATAAAGGACGGCAAGGAGTTTGCCACAGCCGGAGCGGGAGCGGAGGAGCATACGGTAATTAAGTTCACCGACCTTAGTGTTAAGGAGTGGACAGCCGAAACCCCCGAGCTTTACGACGTATATATTACCCTGAAGCAGAGCGGCAAAGAGCTTATGAGCATCAGGAACTTCACGGGCTTCAGGACAATAGAGATAAGGGGCGAGGTCTTTACCGTCAACGGCAGCAAGATAAAGATGAAGGGCGTAAACCACCACGACACCCACCCGACTAAGGGCTATGCCATGGGACTTGACGACCTTGAGCGTGACATAAAGCTTATGAAGGAGCTTAATGTCAACACAGTCAGGACATCACACTATCCTCCCGACCCCTTCTTCCTGACTCTTGCTGATGTCTACGGCATTTATGTTATTGACGAGGCGGATATCGAAACCCACGGAATCGGCAGGCTTACTGGCGACTATTGCTTCATAAGCCACGACCTTAAATGGGCCAAGCACTATGTGGACAGGGTCAAGCGTATGTTCTACCGTGACAGGAACCACGCCTGCGTCACCTTATGGTCTTTAGGCAACGAGGCGGGCGGCTACAAGTGCCACGACAAGTGCTACGCCTATCTTAAATCCGTGACAGAGATACCCGTTCATTATGAGGGCGTTGTCCGCACAAGGCGTCACTCATACGATGTTATTTCCGAGATGTACCCCTCACACGAGAACCTCAGAAAGATGATAAATCACAAGAGGGGCAAGCAGTTTACGGGCAAGCCGGAGGTCCTCTGCGAGTATGTCCATGCCATGGGCGTCGGCCCCGGCGGCTTACAGGAGTATTGGGACATCTTCAACGCAAGCGACCAGTTCATGGGCGGCTGCGTCTGGGAGTGGGCTGACCACGCCGTATATCACGAGCCCGGCGACAAGAAGTATCCCTTTAAGTACACCTACGGCGGCGACCACGGCGAAAAGATGCACGACGGCCACTTCTGCGTGGACGGCATGGTCTATCCCGACAGAACCCCCCACACCGGAGCAATTCTTATAAAGACGGTTTACAGGCCCGTCACCGCAAAGGCTGTTTCAGACGACGAGTTCGTCTTTACAAATACGAATAACTTCATTTCAACCGACTATCTTGATATACGTTGGGAGCTTCTCTGCGACGGCGAAGTCAGGGAGAGCGGCACATTAAAGCTCGACATCCCCGCAAACAGCTCTAAGACTATAAAAATCCCGCATATGACTCTGACTGACTGGAACAGCTGGCATATCAACTTTATCTATACCGACGGCGACAGGCACGTCGCAACCGAGCAGATAACATTAAGGGATGTGCCGATTGAGTACGAGTTTGAGATTTCAGACGCTATTGCCGTATCAAGAGAGAACGAGTTTGTAACCGTCGGCTTTGAGGGCGGCGAGGTCAGATTCAACGCCGAAACCGGCGCACTCACCTCATATGTAAAGGACGGCAAGGAGTATATCAATCAGACTCCCGCCGAGGGACTTACGGGTCTGCTTCCGCTTGTATTCAGGGCGCTTCTCGACAACGACGCAAAGCAGAGGCAGAAGTGGCTCGATGCGGGACTCGATAAGGCACAGCCGGTTCTCAAGAGCTTTGAGACCCGCCTTCTTGAGCGTGAGGTACAGATTCTGACCGATATCGACATCGTTTATAAGAAGAAGGCACTGTACAATGTTAAGACCGAGTACCTTGTAAGCGGCTTCGGCGCAGTTGAGGTAAGCAGTGAGCTTACAATGCCGAAAAACAGCAAGGCACCGAACGAGATTCCGAGATTCGGCCTTGTGCTCCAGCTCAAAAAGGAGTTCGACAAGGTGAAATACTTCGGTCGTGGCGAGAGGGAGAACCTGCCCGACATGAAGGCGCACGCCCCGGTGGGCATTTACGAGACAACCGTCGAGGCTATGCACGAGCCGTACATCTACCCGCAGGACAACGGCGAGAGAACAGAGGTAAAGTGGCTGAGCATAACCGACGAGCAGGGCAGGGGAATTAAGGTCTATGCGAACGACAAGTTCGCTTTCAACGCCCACAACTACACGGTCAATGCCCTCTATGAAGCACAGCATCAGGAGGACCTTAAAGAGCAGCCGACCACGGTGCTGACCCTTGACGGCGCTATCAGAGGCACGGGTACCGCAAGCTGCGGCCCCGACACCCTCCCCGAATATGTAATCGACGCCTCGGAGGGCCTTGCCTTCAGCTTCACAATCCTCCCGCTTTAATAAGCAACTACGGCAAAAAAACGCACAAATGAAGGGACGCACCATGCGTCCCTTTTTCATGCCCGAATCCACCCTCTCCCACCCATACGGGAGCGCCCACCCGCCTGCACCCGATTGCGAGTGAAGTGTACATCCCCGCCGCACCCCGCCCCGCCGCTCGCACGACCCGCCGGCGAGGGGAACGCCCCGTCTTTTTTCCTTTCCCGCCCTGTCATCCAATTGCGAGGGGAGCGGA
>JAAYOZ010000018.1 GCA_012520115.1 Clostridiales bacterium
CGTTGTTAAAGGTGTCTATACCGTCGGCGGCGGGATATCTCAGAATCCTTGAAATCTCTCTTGCCGTCTGTCTTTCGGGGTTGATGACCATATCGATTCCGAGGTCTTCCCAGAGCTTGTTATACTCCAGCATGTATTCGGGGTTGCGAACCCTTGCTATTGAATGCTTTGTGCCGAGACGCTCTGCCATAATGCAGCACAGGACATTCAGTTCATCCGCATCGGTCGTGCTTACGATTAAGTCCGCATCCCTTGCTCCGGCTTCAATCAGGGTCTTGTCATTTACTCCGTTACCGGGAATGAATATTACATCAAGCGGTTCGGCCGCATTATCGAAAATATACGGGTCGGTGTCGATGACCGTAACATTGATGTTCTTTTTCTCGGATAAGACCTTGGCTATCGTATAGCCGATTTTACCGCATCCGACAACGATGATGTTCATAATATATGTCTACCCCTTTTAAAGCTGCGCCGGCGATTGAATCCCAAAGGTGCAGCAATTTTTGCGTTACTATTATAACCGGACAACCCGCCAAGATGAATAAAAGGGCTGGAACTTCAGTTTATGAAGCTCCCTCCCTAAAGCTTGTAATTCCCCGGTTCAGCAACAAACTGACGGAAAATGGTTCTCATTTGCTTGCATATTGTACCACTCGTTATTATAAAAGTAAAGCGAAATAATAAAATATTCGATAAGGAAACCGTTGATTTGACTTTATTTCGGCAATATCTGAGCTAAGACAGAAAAGCACCGACTGTCCAGCCGGTGCTTTTCTGCGCAACAATAATTAGAGGAGCAAATGTACGAAACAAGCTATATGGAGTTGTCCTTGGAAAGAACAGTGGAAAGCATTTCTGATACGACTGCCCAGCGGGTGGCAATCTTTGCGCTTACGGGAGATACGCAGATAACCTTCTCATTGTCGGGGACAAGGAGATATATTTTGTCGAATATGTGCATTGCCGGGTATTCTTTCAATGTATAGTGACGCTCGAACGCTCCGTCATTTGAGGTGCCTTTTATGAAAAGTCCTTCACGGCACAGCTTCATTTCGCACTCGCCGGTCAACGTGAGCTGTTCCTTTTCGTTTACATGCTCACAGACCTTCATTTTTTCATTAAGGCAGAAGTTCGGGTCCTCAAGGATTCGCTTCTTCTCCTCATCCTTAATGATATGCGACCATTCGGTGATTGTTTCTGGCGCAGCGCTGCCTCTCAGGGTCTTTAACTTAAAGTAGTTGTCCATCTGTGAGGTAAAGCCGCAGGCGAAGCACTTGATTTTCTGTCCGGGCTGTACGCTGATTGTATAGTTTGACTTGCAGTCGGGGCAGATATAGAGAAGATCGTCAAGACCCTTTGCAATGTCGTCGCTTTTAAATTCGCACACATTCTTGGAGTTGAAATCGTCGTGGCAGAAGGCATTGTTAAGCCTTTTCTTGGCCTCTGCCTCAGGCATGGCTTTCAGCTCTTCGGGGGTGAATAGGACGTAGGCGGATACTACTACCCTGCCTCTTTTGACTTCAGTATTGTACCTTGGGGCTGTTCGGTAACTGCCGTCAAGATGCACCATAACTACGGGAACGCCGAGCTTCTTTAAAAGCTCATAGGTGCCCTCGACAGGCTTGTCGTCCTCACCGAAGAGCGAAAGCCTGCCTGAGGGGAATATGAAGATATTCTCTCCCCTCTTGACTGTACGGATAATCTCCTTAACCGCTGATGCGTCGGAGGTAAACTGGCTTTTCGGAATGGAATTCAGCTTCTGTAAGAGTCCTCCCGTCTTGGGGTTAAGGAACTGATACCTTGAAACCACAAAGCGAAAGCGTGTGGGATAAAAGGCTCTTGCTGCATATGCCCAGTCATAATAGCCCTGATGATTTGCAATGCCGACGAAGGGCGGCTTTAAGGCCTTGACTTCGTCCGGGATTCTGAACTCTACATTGTGGGACCTGATTTTTGAGTATCCCATAAGTCCGCCCACAACATAGTACCAAAACGGTGAATGTCCTGTCTTTTTCTTCTTCATATTGAAAACCCTCTCCTGCTCTGAGGCCGGTCAATTTTATGCATGTGTGTCGATATAGTCGTAAATATCCTGGAGGGTTTTGATTCTGACAAGGTCCTTTTCGGGGATTTCCAAATCAAATTCGTCCTCTATATCACAGACTATCTCTGCAAGGTCAAGGGATGAAAGTCCGAAATCGGTTACAAGGTTGCTTTGCGGGGTGACGTTTTCAATCTTGGGGTTTGCTAAGAGAATCTTGAGAATTCTGTCTTTCATGAGGCTATCCTCTTTCTTATGATTTTTTTGGTGGAGGTTTTTTCAAAGCAGGTATTCCTCAGCTTGACTGCGGTTATGCTCTTGCAGGCGGGAAGCTGCTTGTTAAACTTTTCAACAAGAGCCTCTATATGCTCCTTGATGTCTGCTATTTCATTTTCGATGATATAGTCTTCATCGGGGAATATTTCAGCCGTAACGGCCTTATTCTCCTCATATACAAGCACCTCGGCGATGGCGGGGAGCTTTACAAGCTGCATTTCAAGCTCCTCGGGATAGAGGTTTTTGCCGTTAGAGAGAATAATTACGTTCTTCTTTCTGCCGGTGATATATATGAAGCCGTCCTTGTCGATGTAGCCTATGTCGCCCGTTTTGAACCATTCGCCGTCGAAGGTTTCTTCGGTGGCCTTTTTATTGTTCCAGTAGCCCTTCATAATTATGCCGCCACGGACATAAAGCTCGCCTTCGCTCCTGCCGTCCGCTGCGTCGGTCTTTACTTCGACTCCGCTTAAGGGCAGACCCACGCTGCCGTCACGGTAGTGGTTGTTGCGGTTTACCGAGATTACCGGTGAGCACTCGGAAATGCCGTAGCCGATAAGAATATTTATGCCGAAGGCTCTGAAGGCCTTTACATAGTCGTGGTCAAGGGCTGCTCCGCCGCAAATGAGGATTTCAAGCTTGCCGCCGAACTCGCTCAAAACACGGGCAAAGAGCTTTCTTCTTACATCGATGCCGATTGAGTAAAGGAACAGACTTACTTTCATAAGGAATTTAAGCTGCTTTAACTTCCCTTCTGATTTTGCCTTATCCATTATTTTTGAATAAAGGTTCTCGACTATGAGGGGGACCAAATACATTTCATGGGGCTTGTACTCCTTGATTTCGGCTGCGAAGCGCTTAAGACCCGAATTGATGCAGGAGGCCTTGCCCTTATTGATGACTACAAGCAGGGCGATAATCGCATAGGCGTGGTTGAGCGGGAGAACAAAGAGGTTGTTGCCGCTGCTCTCTGCGTGCTTTGAGACGCCCATTGCGTCGCTGCAGAGATTAGAGTGTGAGAGCATGACTCCCTTAGCAATGCCCGTTGTACCGGAGGTGTAGATGATGATTGCGGTATCGGAGGGCTTTATTTTTACGTCGATTGCAGTTTTGTTTTCGGCCATTAAGGCGGCTTTGCCGCTTTCAAGGCAGCTTTGCAGATCCTTTTCCATGCAAATCTCTTTTAAGAGTTCATTTGCCGCTTTGAATGACGGAACATACTCTGCAAACTGATTTGAATAGATAAGAAGTGATGCGCCCGTATCGGCCAGCACGAATTTTAGCTGCTCCTCGGAGAGCATTTTATCAAGGGGTACTGCGGTGTTGCCGGAAATCACAACGGCAAACCATGTGACAATCCACTCGTATGAGTTCTCACCGAGTATGGCAATGCGCTGCGAAGTATAGCCCTCCTTAATGAAATAGCGGGCTAAGGCATGCACCTCACTTATAAATTCGGCGTATGTCTTCTTATATGTATTTTTACGGATTTTATAGATATATGCGTCCCTTTCACCATACTTTTTTTCGGCAATGTCTAAAAGCTCTCTAACCGTCTGAAAGCTGTCCGAATTGTAAAAGGGGTACTGCCTGTTTTTCATCTGATCGCCTCGCTTTGCGCTTTAATATGCCTGAACGATAGATTTTTTGCTTGATACAATAATATCATTAATTTTATATGAACGCAATATTAACAATTATTTTTGTGCAACATTTTTGCAATAAATAGCTATTATTAATAATTTTGTCTGATTTTTGCCTAATACTTGCGACTTTGGGCTAATTTGTGTAAATTATAGGCATAAAAAGTGTTTTATTATACGTGACAGAAAAATAACTTTTTGTCAAAATACACAAATTTTACTCTTAAAACGGGCATTTTTTGAAGATGCTGGGTTTATTTTTCTAAATTGTAATTTAATTTTTATTAACAATTCAATTAAAATTACTTAATTTTCCGTATTTTATTAACAAACAGTTAAAAAAATACCATAAAAATGGCATTATTCAGATGGGCTTTCGGCGCACTTTGGGCTGAGAAAAATAAAAAACAACCTCCCTTTTCAGGGAGGTTGTTACATAAAGATTAATAGCTTAACAATTTATTAATAATTGCTTATTTGATTCTGAATTCGCCGTTCATTACGGATACGAGCCAGTTCTTAATATCGAAATAGACCTTTTCCTTCTCCGTTTCGTTCAGAATCTCATGGCGCATATGCGGGTAGAGGATGACAGTAGGCTCGATTCCAGCAGCTTCGAGGGCATCGGCCAAGGCGATGACGCCTTTTCCGTTTGAGCCGACCGGGTCATTTTCACCGGATATGAGCAGCACGGGAAGGTAGAGGGGCATTCTTATCGTCCACTCGGGTGAGCAGGCGCCGAGCTGGAGTTTGAGCAAATCACGCAGGCCGCTTAATTTAAGATTGAAGTTGCAAAGGGGGTCCTCCCTGTACTTCTCCCTGTTTTCCAGGTCAACGGAAAGCCATGCAAGGGGGTCGTTGTCGTTCTTATAGGGCAGTGACCAGAGCTTGCCGAGCATCTGCATGGTGCCCATGCTGCTCTTTTCGCCGCCTATGGTGTTTGTGACCTTCTCGACTGCGTCCTTTAAAAGGGACACGACAGAGGGAATCTGACCGGTGCCGCAGAATATTGCGCCCGCCAGTTCCTCGCCGAAGTCGGCTGCATAGATTCTTGCCGCAAAGGAGCCCATGCTGTGGCCGAACAGGAAATACGGCAGCTCGGGATAGCGTTTTTTCATAATACGGGTGAGGATGTGCATATCGTCGACCATTCTGACATCGCCGTTTTCCTCAGTTGTGTATCCCAGTTCGGCTAAGGAATTTACGGACTTGCCGTGACCCAAATGGTCGTTGCCGCAGACCACAAAGCCGTTTGAAGCAAGGAAACGGGCAAAGTCGTCGTACCTGCCAATATGCTCACATACACCGTGGGCTATCTGGAACACACCGATAGGTGTTTCCTTATCGTCATGCCAGATTAAAGCCCTGATAAGATTCTTGCCTGTGGACGAGTTGTAATATGCTTCCTTACATATAACCGACATACACATACCTCCTAAAATTAATGTAACCTCTTAAACAAATATAGTATTGCGCACTTTAGAACATATAAACCCTTGTTTCGTAGGGCCGCAGGACAAATCCGTTCTGAGAGATGCCGCAGTTGTCGTAGTTTGAGATTTTAAGCTCGCCGAGGGACAGGTCGAAGCCTTCGGGGGCCTTGAAGCTTACGGGCTTTTCGCTGAAGGAGTTTATGACAAGCATCTTTTTGCCCTCGTAGTATCTTGAATAGACAAACAGCTCCTTGCTGTCCTCGTAATGCTCCTTGTATGAGCCGTAGATGACTATTTCGTTCTCCTTGCGGAACTTTAAGAGCTTGCGGTAGAAGTTAAGAATCGAGTTCGGGTCCTTCTCCGCCGCCTCCACATTGATTTCCTTGTAGTTGGGATTTATGTGGAACCATGCCTTTTCCGCCGTGGTGAAGCCCGCATTTTTCTTTGCAGACCACTGAACGGGGGTTCTGGCGTTATCCCTTGAGGCGTACTTGACCATATTCATTATGGTGCTCTCTTTAAGACCTAACTTCTTGGCAAGGTTATAGTTATTGATGGTTGACACGTCGTCGTACATATCGATTGAGGGCAGGCCGATGTTGGTCATGCCGATTTCCTGACCCTGATAGATAAAGGGCGTGCCGCTCTGGCACATGTACATTACGGCGAGCATCTTTGCGCTCTCTACCCTGTACTTTAAGCTGCCGTAGCGGTCGATAATTCTGGGCTGGTCATGGTTTTCTATATATAGTGCGTTCCATGCCTTGCCGTAGAGCTGCTGCTGCCAGTTTGAATATACCTTCTTGAGCTTTCTTAAGTTGAAGGGGCGTCTTATCCAGCTTACGAACAGGCAGTCCGCCTCCATGTGCTGGAAATGGAACATCATGTGCAGCTTCTGGTCGGGGCCTTCGGCGATGTGCTTTAAGGCACGCTTGGGAGTCATCATGGGCGCTTCGCCTATGGTTACGCAGTCGTACTTGTCGATGACTTCTTTCCTGAACTCGCCGAGGTACTCCGCAAGGTGCGGGCCGTCCATATAATGCTCGATGCCCGTTGCTACGGGAAGCGGGAAGCCGTCCGGCAGTCCCTCCGCCTTGGAGATGAAGGTAATGACGTCCTCTCTGAAGCCGTCAACGCCCATATCGAGCCAGTAGCGCATTATGTCCTTGACCTCTTCCCTGACCTTGGGATTGTCCATATTGAGGTCGGGCTGCTCGGTTGCGAACAGGTGCAGATACCATTTGTCGAGCTTTTCGTCATATTTCCAGCCGGGCTCTGAGAACACGGACTTCCAGTTATTCGGGGGCTTTTTGCCGCCTCTTTTGCCCTTGCGCCAAAAATAGTAATCGTGATAGGGGTTATCCTCGCCCTTTTTGCTCTCAAGGAACCATTCGTGCTGGTCTGAGGTATGGTTGACAACAAGGTCCATAATGACCTTCAGCCCCCGCTTATGGGCCTCGTCAAGCACCTCCTTGAATTCCTCGAGGGTTCCGTACTCCGGATTGATGTCACGGTAGTCCGAAACATCGTAGCCGTAGTCCTTCTGGGGTGACTTGTAAAGGGGCGAAAACCAGATTGCGTCCACGCCGAGGCTCTTTATGTAGTCGAGCTTCGAGAGTATACCCTTAAGGTCGCCTATGCCGTCGCCGTTGCCGTCGCAAAAGCTTCTGGGCCATATCTGATAAACGGCCATTTCCTTGTACCATGATTTTTTGATTTCAGCAGTCATACAGAATAACACCTTTCATTAAGTTTTTTGGAGCAAGGCGTCAATTATGCCTTCTGATTCATTCGATATCTGGTTTATTTTAACATCATTCATTAATTATGTAAAGGAATTAGCAAAAAAAGCTTGTAAATATATGCAGACTTACGAAATTTCAAAAATGAAAAAATATACGCTTTTACGGCAAATCTGAAGATTGAAAATGCAGGGAGCTTGTGATATTATTGTTTGGTGTCATACTAATGTTGTCTGTATTCTGCTCATTTGACGAAAGGAAGTCTTAATGAAAAAGCTTAATAATATAACGCCGATTCCTCTTTTGCACCAGATTATCTGGTGGGTAGTGCGGGCGATGCTTTTAATCTTTGCTGTCCACGGCCTTTTCACCAACTCAGTGACGGAGTTTCTGATGGGCATGTTCTCGATTGCATTTTCGCACCTTTGGGATATGTTCCAGCTTTTCGGCGGCAAGTCCTTTATTACGAGGGTTTCATATTCAGGCCAGACTCTTCTTAATATCTTCATCTTCTTCGGCTGCGTTGTGGGGCCTTATCTTAACACTCAGACCAGCTTTCAGTATGCCGACGTAATACTGCATTTCACCTCCGGCATAGTTGCCACATGGTTCGGCTATGACCTGGCTGTCACGATGCAGGGCAGGCACAAGCCCTTGAGCCCCGCCCTTGCCTCCCTTTTCTCACTTGCCTTTTCCGTGTCTATCTCCGTCGGCTGGGAGTTCTATGAGTTCACAATGGACAGGCTTTACGGCTATGTGCTTCAGACCTCCGATATTTTAAGCGAGGTCGGCCTTGTAGACACTATGGTGGACCTGATTATGGCGGCGGCAGGCTCGATTCTGGGCATGTTCATCATCGCCTTCTTCAGAAACGGCATTATCGGCAAGAACCGCAAGGAAGTAAGGGCGAGAGTCAAGGCGGAATACAAGAAAAGGCGGGAAATGGAGCTTCAGTTCGTAGAGGCCGAAAAGCAAAGGGAAAAAGAGCAGAAGAAATAATAAGGGCGGCAATAAGGCTTTGCTTATTGCCGTTTGATTTTAAAGGCACAAATCTTACATTTTTCTTATACGCAAATTTACTTTAGATTTACAGTTTATTAACAGATTGGGTCCATTTATTAAATATATTTATTTTAAAGAATTATGAGTAAACGAGTTATAATATATATTATTGAAATACAGGAGGAAGAGGAATGGAAAAGAAGGTTAAGATTACAGCGGACAGTCCGGCTGATTTAACGCCGGAGCTTGCAAAGAGGTATGACGTTGGAATAGTTCCTCTGCACGTTATCTTAGGCGAGGAGAGCTTTGAGGACGGAGTAAACATTACGCCCGACGACATTTACAGATTCTATGATGAACACAAGCAGCTGCCCAAAACCTCCGCCGTTACCATTGGCGAGTACGAGAGCTTTTTTAAGCAGTATACCGATGAAGGCTATGAAGTAGTACACTTTTCTCTTTCTTCCGCTATTTCTTCCACACACGTCAACGCTGTCATTACCGCAAAGGAGCTCGAAGGTGTCTATGTGCTGGACTCAAAGAGCCTCTCGGTCGGTATTGCCATGCTTGTCATCAAGGCCGCCGAAATGCGTGACGAAGGGCTTTCGGCCAAGGAGATATTTGAGAAATGCGCAGCAATGCGTGACAAGGTCAAGTGCGACTTCATTCTTGACAACCTGGAATTTCTGCACAAGGGCGGCCGCTGCTCCGCACTTGCCGCCTTCGGAGCAAACGTGCTCGGCATCAAGCCCTCTATAATCATGCAGGACGGAGTTCTATCCGTGGGCAAGAAGTACAGGGGCAAGACCGAAAACTGCTATATGCAGTATTTTAACGACAAGCTGGCTGCATTCGAAGGCAGAATCGACACGGACAGGATATTCGTAAATCACACCGCCGGCGTCTCTCCGCGGTTTTTAGAGAGCGTGAAAAAGGAGCTTAAAAAGAGACTGAAGCCCAAAGAGATTATCGAATGTGTTGCGGGCTGCACCATTACCGCCCACTGCGGTAAGCGAACCTTCTCCGTTATTTTCATGGAGAAATAAATAAAAGGCCTTATCTTAACGCAAATCCTCCTTAACACAGCTGCAATTAAGATAACCCTCTAACATTGTAAAGCACGAAAATCTTTGAGTTTACAAAAATGGGCACTCATGCTATAATCTCAATATTATCCATTATTAATTCATTTCCGACATGCAATCATTGCACTATTTTGGAGGATTAAAAATGTCATTAAAAACGAGTTTGTCAGAATCCGCCCTGAACAGGCTTGCGGACACTCTGCTGAACTATCTGAATAAAGACCCCGAAAAGAATCTGCCAAAGGCTCTTGATAAGGTCAAAATAGTTTTCTCCAGCGGAATGTTCCCCAGGGAAAACTATGATAAGATGCGTGAAGCCTCAAAGGACCCGGATAACACCTATGTTAAGCTTATCAAGAATCTGTTAAGGGATGTCGACCAGAACATCATAAGGCAGCTTCTTATTGCGCTCGGCTATCATGCAGCCTATCTCGGCACAAAGACCGTCAGGGCAAATAGGGATAAGTACAACTGCAATATTCCGTGGGTCATTCTGTTTGACCCCACAAGCGCCTGCAATCTTCGCTGCAAGGGCTGCTGGTCCTCGGAATACGGTCACAAGCAGAACCTTACCCTTGACGAGATGCTCGACATAGTAAAGCAGGGCAAGGCTCTCGGCACTCATTTCTATATGTTCACCGGCGGCGAGCCGCTTATCAGAAAAGACGACATTATCAAGCTCTGCGAGCAGAATCCGGACTGCGCCTTCCTTTCATACACCAACGGCACCCTTGTGGACGACGCATTCTGCGCCGAAATGAGGCGTGTGGGCAACCTCTCGCTGGCTCTTAGCATTGAGGGCACAGAGGAGTCCAACGACGCAAGGCGTGGCGAGGGAGTTTATAAGAAAACCCTTGAGGCAATGGATATCCTGAAGAAAAACAGGTGCCTGTTCGGAATCTCCGTCTGCTATACCCGTGAGAATATCCCGATGGTCACATCTGACGAGTTCCTTGATTTAATGGTCGAGAAGGGCGTTAAGTACGCATGGTACTTCAACTATATGCCCGTCGGCAGCACCGCCGATAAGGAGCTTATCCCCACACCCGAGCAGAGAAAGTACATGTATTCGTGGATAAGGAAGACCCGCAGCTCTAAGGGCGGCAAGCCTATGTTCACGGTCGACTTCCAGGACGACGGCGAGTTCGTGGGCGGCTGCATTGCAGGCGGCAGAAACTACTTCCATATCAACTCCGCAGGCGACATTGAGCCCTGTGTATTTATACACTACTCCGACTCGAATATCAGGGAAAAGACCCTTCTGGAGGCTCTGCAGAGTCCTCTGTTCATGGCTTATCGCAGGGAGCAGCCCTTTAACGACAACCATCTGCGCCCCTGCCCGATGCTTGAAAACCCCGACGCCCTCCGCAGAATCGTCAAGGAGACGGGGGCTAAGTCCACCAACCTGCTCGAAGAGGAGGATGTGGAAACACTGTGCGCCCGCTGCGACTGCTTTGCTAAGGAATGGCAGCCTGTCGCCGATGAGCTCTGGGCCACCACTCCCCACCCGAAGACCTTTACCCAGTATTACAGGGACAACGGTCAGGGCAAGAGGCAGTAATTTAATAACCGCATTATTAAAGCCGCTAAGCTCCGGGCTTAGCGGCTTCTTTGTGTCTTTTTCTATTCGATAACAACTGCAGTGCCTGAGGCGCAGGCCATAAGCATTCCGCCGTTGGGGCCGAGTACTTCATAGTCAACCTTGACGCCGATAACTGCATTGGCGCCCAGATATTGTGCTCGCTGA
The DNA here is from genome assembly GCA_012520115.1 of Clostridiales bacterium. Classification (GTDB taxonomy): domain Bacteria; phylum Bacillota; class Clostridia; order Oscillospirales; family Acutalibacteraceae; genus DTU053. The sequence goes on from JAAYOZ010000018.1 coordinate 10,970, forward strand.
CACATCTCTGCCACTGCGCTGTTTCTTGCGGCGATAAACTCGTTCTCGTAGGTCTGCGAGCGTCCGCCGAAGAAATTCCTCATGCCTGCGGCAAAGTCCTTTATAAAGTCAACGCCCGAAATGACCTCGCCGAATACCAGGTCCTTATACTCCTTAATGTTTCTGCCTTCAATGCTGCCGGTGGTCGATAATATCATTTTTGCTCCTCCTAAACTTTGAGTATTACCCGTTGGTTGATTTCATTATATGACATTTTCCGCCTTTGACAATAATTTAACGTAAAATTTAAGATAAATGTAAGAATTGGGTGACTTGCATCGGACTGCTCCGCAAACTATATGTTTCTGCAATAAACAGCGTCGTACCCTTTACTCTTATTGACTAAGTATATTATGTGTGCTACAATTTAGAAAATCCGGATGGGGGTAAGAATATGGCTGCCAATAAAAAGAAAATAATCAGAATCGCCTCACTTGCAGTTGCGGGCGTTCTTGTTGCCGGACTGACTTATTCTGTCGTCAGCACATATTTATACGAATCGAAAAAGAAGCCCATTGTGCCTTCCGGTCAGACCGTTGATCTGACGGATTACAGGCTGGTCTTTGAGGATAATTTTGACGGCGATAAACTCGACCTTGAAAAGTGGAGTTACAGGGCCAACGGCGCAAGGCGGGCAGGCTTTAACAGCCCGAATCAGGTTTATGTCAAGGACGGCAACCTGTATATGAAGGCTGAGTATAAGGAGGACGGCGAATACGGCCCGGGCTGGTACACGGGCATGATACGCACTATTTCCGAGTACACCACCGGCTACTTTGAAGCAAGGTGCAAGGCTAACGAGGGCGGCGGCTTCTGGAGCGCCTTCTGGCTTAACTCACCCGGCATGAACGCACAGTCCGACGGCGGAATCAACGGTGCGGAGATAGACATTTTCGAGGCCTTTAACTATGACAAAAAGACCTATTTCTTCAGCCAGAGGGATTCCGTTTCACTCAACATACATGTTGACGGCTACGGCGAGGAATTGAAGTCCAAGAACCTCGGCAACTACTATGTAAAGGACCCCTACAATGAGTTCCACATCTACGGCCTTGAATGGACCCCGAGCGAATACATATTCTACATAGACGGCGTTGAAGCTTGCCGCTCTACATTTAAAAACGGAGTCTCAAAGGGACTTGAGTATGTGATACTCTCCTTAGAGCCGCCTTCAGAGGTCACCGCAGAGCCCGGCTTCTCGACCGAATTTGTTGTGGATTATGTAAAGATTTATCAGAAATAGCATATGAAAAACCGCCTGAGACAGCTCGGGCGGTTTTAGTTTACAGGTTATCGAAATCGGCAAGGTATTTTTCTAAGAAATCCAAATCCTGCTTATATGTGAGCTTCATATTGTCATACTCCCCTTCTACGATGCATACAAGCTCGTCGGAGAGATATCTGTGCACCACACCGCAGTCATCGGTGGGGTTGAATGCGGGGTCCTTATGACCCTTTTCATATGCCCTTATCAGGGTTTTCAGCTTAAAGCCCTGTGGGGTCTGTACCTTAAAGATTTCATGTCTGTTAAGGCTCGAACGCATCTGCATATTATCGGGGTTTACTTTAATGATTGTGTCTACCTCTGGGACTGCGACGGTGACGGCGTTGTACTTTTCCAGAGCGTTTATTACGTCGGTAATATAGCGCTGCCTTAATACGGGGCGTGCGCTGTCATGCAGCAGGATGTTTATATCGGGTGTAGACTCATACGCCCTGATTGCCGCAAGTGAGGACTCATATCTTTCCCTGCCGCCGGCGATTATCTTATTAAGCTTTGTGCAGTTGTTCTTTTGGGCAAGGCTTTTTACCTCATCGAAATAATCCGGATGAGCCACCACGGAAAATTCATCTATCAGGGGGTGGCGCTGAAAGCCGAGCATGGAGTACTCCAATACGACTCTGCCGCCTACCTTTAAAAACTGCTTGGGGGTATCCTCACCGAACCTTTTTCCGTTGCCGGCTGCCAGAATCACAGCCACATTTTTAACAGACATTTCGCCCTCCGATTTTTCGGTATTTTAATAATTATAAGTCAATAAGCCCTCTTCGTCAATCTGTCGGCACTGCTTTACTGCGGCTGTTGCGCCGCTGTATATCATAAACCTTATGTAGAGGTTGAAATGTATAAAAATGTAGCCTTTATTCTATAATTTTTCTGTTATTATTATGATTCAATATTTATATACAACATTCGCAGTTTAAGGTATAATTTCCATATAAAAGGGACCGGGCTTATTTTTGCCTAAAAAAAGTTTGGAGGATAGCTATGGAAAAGGGTGCGATGCTTTACGAAGGAAAGGCTAAAAAGGTTTATGCCACTGACAAGGAAGGGCTTGTAATCGTCGAATACAAGGACGACGCCACTGCCTTTAACGGTCTTAAAAAGGGCAGTATTGCCGGCAAGGGTGTAATAAATAACCGCCTTTCAAATCATTTCTTCAGGATTCTTGAGGCTGAGGGTGTTCCGACCCACTATGTTGAGGAACTGAGTGACAGAGAAACTCTCGTAAAGAAGGTAGAAATTGTTCCCCTTGAGGTTATTATCCGCAACATAACCGCAGGCAGCCTGAGCAAACGCTTCGGCGTGGACGAGGGCATTGTGCTTGACACTCCCATATTTGAACTAAGCTACAAAAACGACGACCTCGGTGACCCGATGATAAACAGCAGTCAGGCTCTGGCTCTTAAATTCACAACCGCCGAGGAGCTTAACAAAATAGAGGCTATGGCTTTAAAGGTCAATGAGGTGCTCAAACGTGAGTTCCTGAAAGCCCATCTCATCCTCGTTGACTTTAAACTGGAGTTCGGCAAGGCAGACGGAGAGGTCCTGCTTGCCGATGAGATTTCCCCCGACACCTGCCGTCTTTGGGACAGCGAAACAAAAGAAAAGCTCGATAAGGACCGCTTCAGGCGTGACTTGGGCGGCGTGGAAGAGGCCTATATCGAGGTAGCAAGAAGGGTTCTCGGAGATGCTTAAAATTAACGACGGTTCACTGCATGAGGAATGCGCTGTTTTCGGTTTCTTTAACGGCGGCAACGTCAACGCTGCTCAGATTGCATATCAGTGCCTTTTCTCAATGCAGCACAGAGGTCAGGACGGCGCCGGCTTAGCCGGTGCGTCGGGTAATAATGTTCATTTACATAAGGACACGGGTCTTATTAACGAGGTCTTTTCAAAGCAGGTGCTTGACGAGTTCAATAAGGACGAAATCCTTGTGGGTCATGTTCGCTATGCCACAAGCTCAAGCGTGACTATGCTTGACACTCAGCCCCTTGTCATGCACGGCTATGAGGGCTTTATCGCCATGGCCCATAACGGCCATATAGTCAACGGAAATGAGGTAAGGCGTGAGCTTCAGAAAAGAGGCGTTCTGTTCCAGACAAGCGTTGACAGCGAGGCCTTAATGCATATTATTGCAGGCAACCGTGACGGAATCGAGGCGGGCATTAAAGACCTGATTGCTACTGTCAAGGGCTCCTATGCTCTGACGCTGATGTGTCCGGACAAGCTTATCGGAGTCAGGGACCCCTGGGGTATCCGCCCCCTTGCAATAGGCAGGCTCGGCGACTGCTATATCCTTGCCTCGGAAAGCTGTGCCTTTAACGCTATCGGCGCCGCATTCATAAGAGACGTTAAGCCCGGTGAGATTGTCATTATCACCTCCTCCGGTCTTCAGTCAATTCAGACTCAGCCTAAGAAGAACACCTCGCTGTGCGTGTTCGAATATGTCTATTTCGCCCGCAATGACAGCTGTATTGACAGCGTCAGCGTATATCAGTCCCGCATAAGAATGGGCAGGTATCTGAGCAAGACCGAGCCCGTTGAGGCTGATATCGTGTCGGGAGTGCCGGATTCCGCTATCCCCGCCGCAATAGGCTATGCAAACGAGAGCGGTATTCCCTACGGTCAGTGCCTTATCAAGAACTCTTATTCGGGCCGTACCTTTATTCAGGACGGACAGCTCAACCGTGAGCAGAGCGTCAGGATGAAGCTCTGCGCCATACATGAGAACGTCGAGAACAAGCGGATTGTTCTGGTCGATGACTCGATTGTCCGTGGCACTAACAGCATGTACATAGTGAAAATGCTCAGGAATGCGGGCGCAAAGGAGATTCATATGAGAATCGCCTCCCCGCCCGTCAGATTCGCCTGTCATTTCGGCATAAATACTCCGAATCAGAAAAACCTTGTGGGCTCGTACCTTGCGCCAGAGGCCCTTGCAAAGAGAATCGGCGCTGATTCCCTTGCGTATCTGGGTATAGAGGACCTTGTGGCTGCGGTCGGCAATAAACAAATAGGCCTATGCTGCGGCTGCTTTGACGGCGTGTACCCGATGCCGATTGAAGACGTAAACGCATAAAATTCAAGCCTTACTACATTTATTCGAAAGGGCTACCCGATGAGGCTTTTTCACTTTTTATTAATTGCCGTTACGGTAAGCTGCTCCGTTGCGTTTTCGTCAACAAGGAGCAGATTCAGCAAAAAATATGTGACCGGCATGTCCGATTTGATGATATTCAATTCGACCTGCTGCTTTCTTGCCGCCGCTTTGCTTACAGTGGCGGCTTATATTGCTAAAGACACATTGAATGCCTTTACCTTCGGCTACGGCACCGCTTACGGATTGCTGATAGCCGTTGCGTCTATCTCCGCCTTGAAGGCCTTTCAGACGGGCCCGCTCTCCTACACCACCGTCATTACCTCCTTTGCAATGGTCTTTCCCTCCGTTGCGGGAGTACTTTTCTGGAATGAGAGCATAAAGCCGATTAAGTATATCGGCATGGCGCTGATACTGGTTTCAATCTTCTTTGCAATCAATCTGAAAAAGAAGGATGAAAAGAAGGCAAGCCTTATCTGGCTGATGTTCTGCTTTCTGACCCTTTTCTTAAACGGCACCAACAGCGTTATGCAGAAGTGGTTCAAAATGCGTGAGAACAGCGGCGGCACCTTCTCATTTCTGGCTGTCTCCTTCTTTGTTTCCGCAATTATTACGCTTTCTGCCTTTTTCTATTTGAGGAGAACCCCGAAGGAGAAAGAAAAAAGAGCGAACAGTCTTGTCCGCTCCGATATGTTCAAAAGAGTTATTATCATTTTCTCGCTTATATGCGGCGTTACCACCGTGGTGTCAAACGTACTTACCCTCTATCTTGCAGGCGCTATGGACAGCGCAGTATTGTTCCCCGTTCTTAACGGCGGCGGCCTTTATACAGTCACCATTGTTTCGGTGGTCTTCTTTAAGGAAAGGCTGTCTGCCCGTCAGTGGGTAGGCTTAGTAACGGGTTTTGCGGCAATTATGATTCTGGCCGTTTCGTAACATTCCATAACAAGCTCGAAAAATCATTTTATCTATTGTATTCATTTTTCCTTTATGCTATTATAATTTCGGAATGACATAAAATGAAGGAGAGGGTTGTATGTCAATTTATAAAATCATAGCTATGTTAAAGTGGTTTATGTCCCTGGTTGAAGAGTATATGCTTCAGTACCTCGGCTGGGATGGATGGCCGACAGTGACCGAATCGGAATCGGAATCCGAAACAGAAGTCTGATTACTTAATACGCAGAACCTCCGGGCTTGAACCCGGAGGTTTTTACATTTAAGAGGCCACAGTTTTTACTGCGGCCTCTTAAATGTGAGTTAATTATTCACCTTCGGATTCATCCTCACCTTCGGTCGTTAAGAAATCGGGAAGCTCTATTCCGAACAGTGCAAGGAACTGCCTCAAAATGTCAAAAAACATCTGAATGTACTGCATGATATTCTCCATTATTAGCACCTCACTTTCGTTTTGTAATTCTTAACTGCATACAGATATTATCATTAATAAAAATACATTACAAGGGATTTTTTCTAAATAAATAAAAGTTTATATTAATATCAAATTTCTGCAATATGGCCGTAATACGGATAACAATTTCTTAAAATTAACTATTTTGAAATCACTTTTTCGCAAAAAAGCCTCTTTTTCGCACCAACAAATCTCGACAGGATTCCATTATCTGTTAAATTTAAAAACTTTAATCTTAATTTTATTGAATGAAAAAAACGTGTGTGGTATAATGTTTGCGACTTATTTCTGTTCGTTTAAAAATATGAAAAGGGGATAATGCAATGTCAAGAAAAGTCAAGTACGGCATCATCGGCGTAGGCAACATGGGTTCGTCGCACCTGAGATCCTTTAAGGAGGGTAAGCTTCCGGAGCTTGAGCTTGTCGCTGTTGCCGATATTAATCCGGCAAGGCTCGAATGGGCTAAAGAGCAGCTTCCGGAGCTTAAAGTCTATAACACTGCGACAGAGCTTATAAACAGCGGCGACTGCGAGGCTGTCGTTATTGCGACTCCGCACTATGACCACCCGCCCATCGCCATTGAGGCTCTTAAGGCCGGACTTCATGTTCTGACCGAAAAGCCTGCCGGCGTTTACACAAAGCAGGTAAGAGAGCTTAACGAGTTCGCAAAGACCGTTGACCGCACCTTCGCAATCATGTTCAATCAGAGGACGAATGTGGTTTACAGAAAGCTCAGAGAGATAGTTCAGAGCGGCGAATACGGCCAGATCAGAAGGGTCAACTGGATTATCACCGACTGGTTCCGCACCCAGGCATATTATGATTCAGGCGGATGGAGGGCTACATGGGCCGGTGAAGGCGGCGGCGTACTTATTAATCAGTGCCCCCACAACCTTGACCTGTGGCAGTGGATTTGCGGCATGCCCTGCAAGATTAGGGCCTTCTGCCGTGAGGGTCAATGGCACAACATAGAGGTTGAGGACGATGTAACGATTTATGCCGAATATCCTAACGGCGCTTCGGGCGTATTTATCGCTTCAACCGGCGACTGCCCCGGCACCAACAGATTAGAGATAACAATGGATAAGGCCAAGGCAGTCTGCGAGAAGAACGAGATTAAGCTCTATGTTCTTAACGACTTCACCTCCGAATACACCTTTAAGGCTAAAGAGGGCTTTGCAAAGCTTTCCGGTCAGTATGTGGATGTCGAGATTGAGGGCGAAAGCACTCACCATGTAGGCGTTCTCAATGCCTTCGCAGCTAATATTCTTCGTGGCGAGCCTCTGTATGCAAACGGCGAAGAGGGTATCAACAGCCTTATGATTTCAAATGCCGCTTTCCTTTCCTCTTGGCTGGGCAAGGATGTTGAGCTGCCGCTTGATGAGGATCTGTTCCTGGCTGAGCTTAACAAGAAGATTGCAGCTTCAAATACAAATAAAGAGGTCAAGGAGGCTGTTCAGGAGGACATGGGCAGCACCTACGGCACCTGATAATACACATAATTTAAGGGCAGATTACTCTGCCCTTATTTTTTTGCCTTAAACAAGCTTTATTTCCATTTTCTCAGCCGCCTCAATGATTGCCGCATTTATCTTCTGCCTTGCTTCGATTTCCCGCTCAAAGTCCGGGTGAGTTTCATAGGAGATTGATAGCTGCAAGGCTGAGGCGGAGAAGGTGCTGAAGTAAACGACGGGTTCTGAGTCAGTGGTGTTCTCGTTCTCCTTTATAATGCGCCTTATTTCCTCCATGAACTCATTCAGCTTTTCAGCCGTGGTGGAAAAGGCGACGGAGATGTTCATTTCCACCTTGGAGCTTTGCTTTTTTGAGGCGTCGGTGATGATGCCTGCGGCGAGAATCGAGTTGGGATAGGTAATTATAGAGCCGTCGGGGGCTTCAAGACGGCTGCTTCGAAGGCCGAGACTCACGATCTTGCCCCTGACAGTGCCGACTATGATTGTGTCGCCGATTTCAAAGGGTTTGTCTAACATGATGGCAATGCTGCTGAAAAGGTTTGCGGCTGTGTCCTTTGCGGCAAGGGCCATGGCCAAGCCGCCGATTCCGAGGCCAGCTATAAGACCCGATACATCCACGCCCCACTTTGTCAGCACGAAATACACGCCGAACACCGCAACAAGCACTTTAAGGCCGCTGGCAATATAGCTTGAAGCGTTGGGGTCTATCCTTCTGCCCTTTGCTTCGCTGACTGTCAGCATTGCGGCTATTCTTATGCCGACCACATTGTATAACAGCCAGAAGGCGGAGATAAGGATAAGGCTTGAGAATACCTTGTGCAAAAGCGGAGTGTAGATTAAGGCGAAGAACTTTGGAATATCTATTTCGTGCCAGAAATTATGGATTACAGTATCACTGAGGGAATAGAGGGCATAAACGAGTACAGCCGCTAAAAACAGGCCCAGAGGCTTTTTTACGGCCATTTTGACGGCAGTATAACGCTGCGGGTTCTTCTTTTTCAGCTTATTAAGGCTCGCCCTGATTAAAATGCCCGAAAGGGGTACCCTTACGGCAAGAACGAAAAG
>JAAYOZ010000141.1 GCA_012520115.1 Clostridiales bacterium
AATAAGGCGATTATTCCTTACGGAGATTTCGTATTCGGCGAATCCGACACAGTAAAGATTTTAGGCCGCCCGTCGAACATCATGAGATTCCTGACCCAGATAAAGAGAAGGCCGAAAAAGGCTAAGGAAGTCATGATTATAGGCGGCGGTAAAATAACGCACTACCTTGCCGAGCTTTTGAACAGGCATACAGAGAAGACCAACATAAAAATCATAGAAAAAGACCGTGCAAAATGCGAAGCGCTTTACGAAGCCTTTGCCTCAGCCTCACTTGACCGCCATTGTCTGTTCATACACGGCGACGGTGCTAACGAAGAGCTGCTGATAGCAGAGGAAATCGACCAGATGGACGCCTTTGTGTGCCTGACGGACAGGGATGAGGAGAATGTTTTCATCTCCCTCTACGCCCAGCGCAGAGGCGTAAAAAAGGTCATAACAAAGGTAAACTATATCCATCAGAATATGGTTAAAAGCTTAGGGCTGGGTCTTAGCAGTATTATTACGCCCCAGAATATTACGGCGAATATCGTTGTGCGCTATGTTGACGGACTGAACGGCGTAATTGGCAGCAATATCAGAACCATGCACCAGATATATTCAGGAGATGACGGTGCTGTCGATGCGGTAGAATTTCAGTTGAACAAAAAGGCAAAGTGCCTCGGCATTCCTTTAAATGACTTAAAGCTGAAGTCAGGTATTCTGATAGGCTGCATAAGCAGGGATTCGGATATTGTCATTCCCTCTGGCGAAACAAAGATGAATATAGGCGACAGCGTGATTATCATCACAAAAAACAATGATATCAGCGACCTTGACGATATTTTAGCTGACTGAGCGAAAAAGAAGCAAAAGGAATAGTTCAAAATGAATTATAAGCTTATACTAAAATCAATAGGAAACGTACTCAGGATAGAAGCCTTATTTATGCTTATTCCTTTTGTCGTTTCATTCATATACGGCGACGGCGACTACCCCGCCTTTCTGTGGTCAATTCTGATATCAGCCGTAGTGGGCACAGTACTTGCAAGATTAAATCCCAAGAGTAAAAACTTCAGAACCAGGGATGCTTTTGTTGTTGCGGGCTTCTCGTGGCTCTTTATATCGCTCTTCGGTGCGCTGCCCTTTGTATTTTCAGGGTGTTTTGACAGCTTGGCAGACTGCGCTTTTGAAGCCATATCCGGCTTCACGACAACAGGCTCCTCAATCCTGACTAATGTAGAAGACCTGCCGAGAGGAATACTGTTCTGGAGGAGCTTTTCCCACTGGATAGGCGGCATGGGTGTGCTGATGTTTATGATGGCGGTCATGCCCTCGGTTAATGCGTCGTCGGTCAATCTTTTAAGAGCGGAAAGCACCGGTCCGGCGCCTGACAAAATCGTTCCCAAGATTAAAGAAACGGCAAGAATAATGTATCTCATATATCTTGCTATGACAGTTATACTGGTTATTCTCCTGAAATTAGTCGGACTTCCGCTCTATGATTCCCTGCTCAATGCCTTTTCCACGGCAGGCACAGGCGGATTTTCAACCCTGAATGCCAGCATAGGCGGATACAACAATGTTGCCGCCGAGATAATTATTGCAGTCTTTATGTTCCTTTTCGGAATTAACTTCTCGCTTTACTTCATTCTTATAGGCAGAAAATTCTTAAGATTTTTCAAGGACTTGGAGCTTAGAGTCTTTGTAGGAATCGTCGTCTCTGCCATCCTGATTATAGCAATCGATATCTCCGGTCTTTACGGCGGTATCTTTGAGGCATTAAGGTATTCATCCTTTCAGGTATCGTCCATCATATCGACAACCGGATTCGCAACTGCGGATTTCAACCTCTGGCCGACTTTAAGCCAGTGTATATTGGTGCTTCTGATGCTGACGGGCTGCTGTGCCGGCTCCACCGGCGGCGGCATAAAGCTTGTTAGATTCATCCTCCTTGTAAAGGCGGCAAAGGTCGAATTAGGCAAAATCTTTCACCCCGGAAGCGTAAAATCAGTATCCATAAACGGTAAGAGAGTAACTCAGGACATAGTATTAAAAACATCCTTGTTCTTCTTTATTTATTTCGCCATTTTCTTTGTTTCGGTAATGCTCATATCCGTCGACGGAAATGACATAGCAACCTGTGCTACGGCGGTTATCGCATCACTGAGCAATATCGGCCCCGGTCTGGGCGCCGTCGGCCCGACAGGCAACTATGCTTCGTTCTCCGCTTTTTCAAAGGTTGTGCTTTCGTTTTGCATGATTGCAGGCCGACTTGAGTTCTTCCCTGTATTGGTATTGTTTATGCCCTCCGCATGGAAAAGAGGTTTTATTAAGTAATATGGCATTTGCCCATAAAAAAGCGCAGGTCTTTCGACCTGCGCCTGTTTATATTTAATCATCCTTATCGAGAATGACAGATTCAGTCTTTTCAACCACCGGCTGGTCCTCTGTTTCCTCCTTGCCGGGGAAGTTCTCATAAACCTCATAAACATTGTCGAGAAGGGCTAGCTCTCTGACTATGGAGTTAAAGCTTGAGCCCTTCGGTACTTTTAACATATAGCGGCAGCGTGAAATGCGCTCGCCCGAGGTGGTGTAGTGGTCGCCGGAAAGGAGATATTCAAAGGAAAGAACGGTTATCTTCTTTCTTCCAAAGAAATCATCAATCAAAGGAATAGTGGTCTTCTTATCTGCGATAAACAGCTCAAGCCTGCGTGTTCTGAGGCGGGAGAAGAACTTCTTCTCAATCTGTTTAAGTATGACGGTGGTGCCGAATACTGCGATAAGCACGATAAAGGCCATTCTGTAATAACCCATGCCGACGGCAAGACCCATGCAGGCCGTAGCCCAGAGGGTTGCGGCTGTTGTAATGCCCGTAACCATTGTTCCGTCTCTTGATTTCATAATGGCGCCGGCACCGATGAAGCCCATGCCCGAAACAACGCCGGAGGCTATACGTGAAAGGTCCACCCTTGCGCCGGGGTACAGATAAATCGATGCGCCCATCTCGGCCGCAATAATTGAAGCCAGTGCGGAGCCGAGGCAGACCAGCACATGGGTTTTCATGCCGGCGGGGTGATTTGAAATCTCTCTCTCAATGCCTATAATCAGTCCGATTGCAATGGCAGCGAGCACACGCAGGGTAATGTCAAGCCATGACAGGTTTTGAATGAATTCCATTTTAATTCTCCTTATGTAAATCCTTATGGGAATTATTTTTAATTCTTCTTTGCGTTAAAAAAGGTCAGAGCTGAGCCGAGCAGCGTCCAGAGCAGCTGTAATAATACTATGCCGATATTGCCGGTCTTAGTAATATATCCGCCGATGGACATAAACATAATTATTACTGCGCCGGCAATGCCTCCCGCAGCAAACAGGGGGATAAGCAGCTTGCCGGAATTAGCGAGCCTCACTGCCACGGCAAAGCCCGAGAACAGCGGGCTTGCGCCGTATTTATGAATGACTCCTGCGGGCATTTCCTTGCTTTTCTCGTTCTCGAAGCACTCCTTAAAGAACTCAGCGGAGGCGGAGTTGATGACCCTCACGCAGTTTTTGCCCGTGCCGAAGGAGCTTTCGATAAACTCCTCGGTGATATTCGAGTCACGGGAGGTCACAAGCACGGTTATGCCCTGATTTACAAGGGCGTTCAGACCCTTCTTGACAGCGGCGGAGGGGGAGTAGCTTACCACGAACATGGCCGACAGTACCCCGTCAACACTGAGGTAGACAACACGCCTGCCGCCCTCTGTGTATTTGCTCTCAAAGCGCTCATCGGGGGCCTTAACGCTGTGATTCCTTAAAAGCTGTGCGTTGCCTATAAGAATCCGCTTTTCGTGTATCCATGCGGAAAGCCCCAGTCTGTCCTCATATGACAGTGCCTCGACGGGCAATAGCAGCTTGTTGTTGCCCATTATGACCTTCTCAAAGGCGGGTTTCAACGGTCCGCCTGATTTGATAACGGTGGAGGCAATATATAAAATAGCTTCATCAAGCTTCATAGAGCCGAAGGTCTTAATACCGTGAATATCGCAGGCGCTTGCGGGGA
>JAAYOZ010000142.1 GCA_012520115.1 Clostridiales bacterium
CACGATGAAGAAGGTCGCCTTGACACCGTGCTTTTTCAGTGCCGCTATAATCTCGTCAATGTCGTCGTCGCCCCATGCGACATTAAAGGTGAGTGCTGCCTTTTTCTCATTTGTTGCTACGCTGTAAATCGGAATCTCCCTCTTCTGAGCCGTGACCGCAACCGACAGACCCTTTGAAACACCGATGACCACAAGGCAAAGAACAATACACAGTCCCAGTCCTATTAATAGATGCTTTTTTGTTAATATAAACAGCTTCAATTCTTTCACCCCGAATTCAAAAAATATGGCTTGCCCTTTTTCAATATATATGTCCGAGCCTTGTGGTAAATGACTGATTTCACTATATCGTAACGGACAAGAAATGAATCGCATAGACTTAAATGTAGCTTCAAATGCGGAAAGAGGGGAACGGCTTGATTACAATAAGTCTGTGCATGATAGTAAAGAATGAGGAGGAAACCCTCGGAAAATGCCTCCAAAGCGTAAAAGACATAGTCGACGAAATCATAATAGTCGACACAGGTTCGACGGACAGAACAAAGGAGGTCGCAAAGGGCTTTACCGACAATATTTATGACTTCGAGTGGATAGACGATTTTTCTGCCGCAAGGAATTTCGCCTATTCAAAGGCGCAGATGGAATATATTATGTGGCTTGATGCGGATGATGTCATACTGCCCGACGACAGGGAGAAGTTCCTGAAGCTAAAAGAGAGCCTTAGCCCAGACGTTCAGGTCGTTATGATGAAGTACAATACGGGCTTTGACGAAAAGGGCAATGTCAACTTCTCATATTACAGGGAGCGGCTGTCACGGCGTGATGCTGGCTTTCTCTGGCAGGAGCCGGTGCACGAATACTTAGCCTTCAACGGCAAATCCGTAAATGTCGACATAGCGGTCACCCACAATAAAAAGCACTGGGGATTAAGCGACAGGAACCTGAGGATTTATGAAAGACAGCTTAAAGAAAAGGGGGCGCTCAGCCCCAGAGGCATGTATTATTACGCCCGTGAGCTGAAGGACAACGGCAGATTTGAAGACGCCGCAAATATGTTCCTTAAATTCCTCGATTCGGGCAGGGGCTGGCTTGAGGACAATATAGGCGCCTGCCTTGAAAGGTCGAGATGCCTTCTGATTCTGGGCAGAAGGGAGGAGGCCTTCCATTCGCTTACAAGGAGCTTCGTTTACGGTATACCGAGGGCAGAGATTGTCTGTCAGATGGGCTATCACTTCAAGGATTACGGGCTGCTCAAAGAGGCTGTTTACTGGTTTGAAACCGCCTTAAATCTTAAGAAGCCGACGGACAGCTGGGGATTCTTCCAGGATGACTTCTGGGGCTTTATCCCCGCCCTGGAGCTTGCGGTCTGCTATGATGCATTAGGCGATACTGTTCAGGCAAATCAATATAATGAGATTGCCGGCAGCTTCAAGCCCGACTCAAAGGCCGTGGCGCACAACAGAAAGTACTTCAGCGAGAAGCTTTCACAAAATAACCCCTGATGCTTCCGTCAGACGGCAAAAAAATACCCCGACAACTCAACGTCGGGGTGTATATTTTTTATGCTTTAATTGCGTTCAACGGAGCAATCGACAAACTCCTTTTCGAGAGCGGCGAGGGTATTATCTCCGTCGGACTGGGGAACAAGCACCGAGATATCCGTTTCCGAGGTGGTAATCATCATAATATCGGGCGTGACCTTTGACACAATGTCAAGCACCTTTGCGGCAGTGCCGGGGCAGTTGCGCATCCACTGAGCAGAGACCGAAATCTTAGAGTTGCCGTTGCTTACATTAAGCTTCAGTGAGGGATTTTCCTTCCTGAGCTTGCCCGCCAAATCCAATACCTTGCCGAAATCATCGCCGCTGACGGTAAATGACAGCTCAAAAGTCTTTTTTGTGGTGGCTATCTGAGAAATCATATCAACATCAATGCCCTCGTCGGCAATGGCCTTGAACAGATAGGCAAGAGTCGCCGTATCGGCAGGGCAGTCCTGCAAGGTTATCAGAGTAACGTCCTCTAAAAGTACAATGGAAGTATTGTTTTCCATAGTGACCCTCCTTAATCAGTTGGATTCAGACACAAGGTCCTGCATCGAATAAAGACCCGGCTGCTTCTTTACTATATATCTTGCGGCGTTTAGTGCGCCCTCGGCAAATATATTCTTAGACAGTGCGCTGTGGGAGAGCTTAATTACCTCGTCATTGCCGGCGAAAATAATCTCATGCTCGCCCACAATGGTGCCGCCCCTTATGGCATGCATGCCGATTTCCGTCTTGCCCCGCTTTTCTCTTTTGTCATGGCGGTCGTAAACATATAGAGGCTCAAAGTCAAGGCCGTCCTCAACCGCCTTTGCAAGGGTCTTCGCCGTGCCGCTGGGTGCGTCAAGCTTCTGATTATGGTGCGCCTCGACAATCTCAATGTCAAAGGAAGTTCCCAGAACCTTTGCCGCAGTCTTAGCAAGCTGTGCCAAGAGGTTAATTCCTATTGACATATTCGTAGCCATGAAAACAGGAGTTTTTTCTGCTGCTTTAGAAATAACCTCAATAAGCTCATCCGAAAAGCCCGTGGAGGCAATGACCAAAGGCATCTGTTTTAATACGGCGAAATTCAGCATGTCCTCGATATTCGAGGGGTTGGAAAAATCCACAATGACATCCGCCTCGACGGGTACCTCCGCAAAGCTTGTAAATATGGGATAGGGGCGTGAAACGTTGTCAAAAACATCAACGCCCGAAACTATTCTCAAATCCTCATGCAGAGCTGCGACTTCCGTAACGACCCTGCCCATCTTTCCCGAACAGCCTCTTAAAATAATTCTAAGCAACTCAGATCATCCTTTATATCAGAATCCCGAAAACTTATATTTTAGCCTAAACGGGAGACCGTTTAGGCTATTAGGTTATAGAAGATTGTGTTTTTTAAGGGTTGCGGCGAGCTTCTCTCTGTTGGCCTTTGAGAGGGGAGCGAGGGGTCTTCTGCACGGACCCACGTCAATTCCCATCATATTCATAGCCTCTTTGACGGGAATCGGGTTTACATCCACAAACAAATCGTTGCAAAGGTCTAAGTATTTCAGCTGAAGCTCTCTTGAACGGTCAGTGTCGCCCTCAAGATATGTAATTGCAATGTCATGGGCAATTTTCGGCGCAATGTTGGCAAGCACTGAGATAACGCCCTTGCCGCCGTGAGCCATTATGGCGAGAATCTGGTCGTCGTTGCCTGAATAGATGTGCAGATTGTCACCGCATAAAGCGACAGTCTGAGCAAGAGCGGAGATATTGCCGTTTGCCTCTTTTGCGGCAACTATTCTCTTGTGCTTCGAAAGCTCCAAGTATGTAGAGGGCTTAATGTCAAGTCCCGTTCTGCTGGGTACATTATACAGAATAATGGGAGTGGAAACTCTGTCGGCAACATAGTTGTAATGCTCGATAAGGCCATCCTGTGAGGTCTTGTTGTAATAGGGAGTAACCATCAGAAGACCGTCAACGCCGGAGCGCTCAGCCTCGTTAGAGAGCTTTACCGCATACTCCGTGTCGTTGCTGCCGGTACCCGCAATAACGGGAACCCTGCCTGCAACTGCCTTGACCGCAAAGTCGATTGCGGCTGCGTGTTCCTCATGTGAAAGTCTTGAGCCTTCGCCCGTGGTGCCGCAGATGATTATAGCGTCCGTTGAGTTTTCAATCTGGAAATTTATTAACTTCTCAAGCATGGGAAAGTTGATTTCCCTGCCGTCTTGAGTAAAGGGTGTGACAATAGCAACGCCCGAACCTGTAAAAAGTAAGTCTTTCATAAATACTACTCCTTTTAATGTAGGGCAAACCGGGGTTATTCTTTTGGCTCGATATAGCCCTCGGCGCAGAGCAGCTCTGCCATAAGCACGGCACCGCCCGCAGCACCTCTTAATGTGTTGTGTGAAAGGCAAATGAATTTGTAGTCATACTGTGTGTCCTCACGAAGTCTGCCGATTGAAACGGCCATACCGTTTTCAAGATTCCTGTGAAGCTTTGTCTGAGGCATGTTATCCTCCTCGAAGTAGTGGAGGAACTGTTTGGGAGCATTGGGAAGCTGTAATTCCTGAGGTCTGCCTTTAAAATTCTTCCATATTTCAAGAATCTCTTCTTTTTCGGGCTTCTGCTCGAACCTTACGAATACGGCTGCAAGGTGACCGTTCGAGACGGGGACCCTTATGCACTGTGCCGTAAAGCTCGGAGCTGAGGCGTTGACGATTTTGCCGTTTTCGACCTTGCCCCAGATTTTAAGAGGTTCTTTTTCAGACTTTTCTTCCTCTCCGCCTATAAAGGGGATGACATTGTCGACCATTTCCGGCCATGTGTCAAAGGTTTTGCCGGCGCCTGATATTGCCTGATATGTACAGACAAGAACATCATTGACCTTATACTTCTTGTCGACGGGGTAAAGGGCGGGGACATAGCTCTGAAGCGAGCAGTTGGACTTAACGGCTATGAAGCCTCGCTTTGTACCGAGACGTTTTCGCTGAGCCTCGATGACCTTGGCATGCTCGTCGTTAAGTTCGGGGATGAGCATAGGCACATCCTCAGTGAACCTGTGTGCGCTGTTATTGGACATAACGGGGCACTCGGCCTTTGCATAAGCCTCTTCAAGAGCCTTTATCTCATCCTTGGGCATATCGACCGCACAGAATACGAAGTCGACACTCTTTGAGATTTTATCGATATCCGCTGTGGCATCCATGACAACGATATCAGCAAGCTTCTCAGGCAGCGGCTCGTCGATTAACCAACGGCTGCCCAGAGCTTCTTTATAGGTTTTTCCGGCGGAACGGGGGCTTGCGGCAAGTACGGTTACCTCAAACCAGGGATGCTCTGCTAACATAACGGCAAATCTCTGACCGACCATGCCTGTTGCTCCGATTATTCCGACCTTGTATCGTTTCATAGTATAATACCCCCAGCTTTACGAATAAAATGCTATTGTTTTTGATTCGCATTTGAAATATAATAAATGAGTATGTGACTAAAAAATAAAATTCTTACCCACGATACATTTTTATTTTTTATATAATACCACCTGAAGCCATTGAAGTCAAACGATTTTCAAGCGCAGTAAAATTTTTCGGAGATTTTTTTTATGAAAAAAAGCGATTTTTATTTTGAGCTTCCGCCCGAGCTTATTGCTCAGGAGCCACCGGCACACAGGGGCGATTCAAGGCTCTTAAAATTAGACAGATTGACGGGAGAGATAACCCATACCCGGTTTGCAAACCTGAAGGACTATTTAAGGTCAGGCGACTGCCTTGTGCTAAACGACACAAGGGTCCTGCCCGCAAGATTGATAGGCATTAAGGAGTCCACGGGAGCGGTTGTGGAGTTCCTTCTCTTAAAGAATATGGGCAGCGATGTCTGGGAGGCCATGGCAGGCCCCGCAAGGCGGGCAAAGGTCGGCACCGAGTTTACCTTCGGCGACGGTATTTTGAAGGCGGAAATACTCGAAGCCCTCGAAAACGGCAATCGGCTAATTAAGATGAAGTATGACGGTATCTTCCTCGAAGTCCTTGAGCGTATCGGCGAAATCCCTCTACCGCCTTATATCAAGAAGAAGCTGGAGGACAGCGAAAGGTATCAGACCGTCTATTCAAAGGACTTAGGCTCCGCTGCAGCCCCCACGGCAGGCCTGCACTTTACAGAGGGCATGCTTGAAGAAGTCGAAAAAATGGGCGTTAAGCTTGCATATATCACGCTGCACATCGGTATCGGCACATTCAGACCCGTCAAGGCGGAGAATGTGGAGGACCATAAAATGCACTTCGAGAGCTATACTATCGGGGAGAGAGCTGCAGAGATTATTAACTCGACCAAAGACAGCGGCGGCAGGGTTATAGCCGTCGGCACGACCTCCTGCAGAAGCCTTGAGAGCAACAGTGATTTAAGCGGCAGAGTGACCCCGTGCAGCACCGAAACGGACATTTTCATCTATCCCGGCTATAAATTCAAGTGCATGGACGGGCTTATCACTAACTTCCACCTGCCCGAAAGCACCCTGATTATGCTTGTCTCCGCTTTCTGCGGCAGGGAAAACACTCTTAATGCCTACAACGAAGCCGTCAGGGAGCGCTATCGGTTCTTCTCCTTCGGTGACGCCATGCTCATTATATAATTTATTTTTATGAACTTAAAAATATCCTGCACAGAGCCGTCAATAATCAATTTATGCAGGCTCAGCTTGACAGGACTCAAAGATATTGCGAAAAGTTGGTGCCTTAATGTATAAACTGATAAAACAAAACTCGACAGCACGGAGGGGCGAATTCACAACCGCCCACGGTACGGTTCAGACTCCTGCTTTTATGAATGTCGCCACTGCGGCGGCCATAAAGGGCGGGCTTTCCGCCTCTGATTTAAAGGATTTATCCTGTCAGGTAATGCTCTGCAATACCTATCACCTGCACCTGCGCCCGGGCGATGAAATTGTTCGTGATTTCGGCGGTCTGCATAAGTTCAGCGGCTGGAACGGACCGATACTCACCGACAGCGGCGGCTTTCAGGTTTTCTCCCTTGCCAAGCTCAGAAAGATAACCGAGGAGGGTGTCAGCTTCTCCTCACACATAGACGGCAGAAGAATATTCATGGGCCCCGAGGAGAGCATGACCATTCAGGCTAATCTCGGCTCGGATATTGCCATGGCCTTCGACGAGTGTGTGGAAAACCCCGCACCTTATGACTATGCAAAGCTTTCCTGCGAGCGTACCACCCGCTGGCTTGAAAGATGTGCTCAAAAGCACAACGAGCTGATGGCAAAGCCCGATGCGGTCAACAAAAATCAGATGCTCTTCGGCATAAACCAAGGCTCTGTCTATGACGATTTAAGGGCTAAGCACATGGAGGAAATCGCAAAGCTCGATTTGGACGGCTATGCCATAGGCGGCCTTGCGGTGGGTGAGCCGAAAGAGGATATGTACCGCATAATCTCCGTTGTTGAGCCATATATGCCAAAGGACAAGCCCCGTTATCTCATGGGCGTGGGCACTCCCGAGAACATCATCGAAGGCGTGAGAAGGGGAGTGGACCTCTTTGACTGCGTAATGCCCAGCCGCAACGCCCGTCACGGCCACCTTTTCACATGGGACGGCATAATAAATCTGAACAATGCAAAGTACGAGCGTGACGACAGCCCCATTGACCCCGAATGCAGCTGCCCGGCCTGCAGAACAGCCTCAAGGGGCTACATCAGGCACCTTCTCAAAGCGGGCGAAATCCTCGGCATGCGCCTGTCCGTAATCCATAACCTGTACTTCTACAACAGCCTTATGGAAAAGATAAGAAACGCCCTCGATATCGATAAATTCGACGAGTTTTATTACGAGAATAAAGACCGCTTAGTTAAACGGATTTAATTGGGAAATATGGCACTCAGAAAAGTGTAGAAAATTAATATAAGCCGAGTCCGAATTTTATGGATTTGGCTAAATTTTTGCCAAAAAGCAATTAAATCGAGTTTTCTATTGACTTTTCTTCTTAATACTATTAAAATAATTAAGGTTTTATCGATAAATTGATACTGATATAATTTTAACACACTAAAGATTTGGGTTGATATTATATTAATGAACGAAAAAACCAGAAATGTACGAAAAGGGGGTTGACTATGAGCGATAAGAATTTACCTAATCAGGTTTCGGCTAACACGCTAAGGCGCCTGCCTTATTACTTAAGCTATCTGAAAACTCTGAAAAACACCGATGTATCCTATATCTCCGCCCCTGTTATCGCAAGCGAGCTTGACTTAAACGAGGTTCAGGTCAGAAAGGACCTTGCGGCAATAAGCTCAGTCGCCGGCAAGCCCAAAAAGGGCTTTGAAATAGATGTGCTGATTAACGACATTCAGGCATACATAGGCTGCGATGTCAACAACTGCGGCATCTTGGTCGGCGCAGGCCACTTAGGCAGGGCACTGCTCGCATACAGCGGCTTTGAAGCCTACGGACTTAACATCATCGCCGCCTTCGATTCAAACCCCGCAGCCGTCGGTAAAGATATCGCCGGCAAGAGCGTATACCACACGGATGCTCTGCTTGATTTCTGCAAAAAAACGCCCGTCACAATCGGCATCATCACCGTTCCCGCAGAGGACGCACAGGAAATCTGCGACCTGCTTATAAAAGCAAATGTCAAGGCAATCTGGAACTTCGCCCCCGTAAAGCTCTGCACACCCGACGGCGTGATTATCCAGAACGAGAACATCGCAGCGTCCCTTACCATAATCAATAAGAAACTTGCGGAGCAGTTTTAGGATTAATAGCTTCGTAGTTTTATATATCATTCTTACAAAGGAGTCTTATGATGGAAGATATTATCACAGCGAAATTCGATAAGGTTTGTGAAATACTCGACAAACATGAGAGAAATCCGCATCACTTAATTCCTATTCTTCAAGAAATGCAGGAGGAGTACTCTTATCTGCCCGAAGAGATTATGACTTATGTCTCAACGGCTCTCGGTATTCCGCCTTCATCTGTATATGGTGTTGCCACCTTCTATTCGCATTTTACATTGGAGCCCAAGGGCAAGTATCTTATCCGTATCTGCGACGGTACTGCCTGCCATGTTAAGAAGTCAGAGGACATTTTAAAGGCTCTCGAAAAGAAGTTAGGCCTCGGCAAGAACAAGAAGACAACCGACGACGGACTGTTCACACTTGAAACCGTCGCTTGTCTCGGTGCTTGCAGCCTTGCTCCCGCTGTTGTCATCAACGGCGAGGTTCACGGCCTTATGACACCTGATAAGACAATGGAAATTATCAACGAGATCAGAAAGCAGGAGGGTGTTGAAAATGTCTGATGCAAAAATTCTTGAACATATAAAGACAGCTTTCGACGAATGTATGAAGGGTTATCAGGCCCGCATAGTTGTCTGCGCAGGTACCGGCTGTGTTGCCAACGGCTCTGTTGCGCTTGCAAAGCGCTTTAAAGAGGTTCTCGAGGAAAAGGGACTTTCATATACCGTTTCTTTAGAGAGAGAAAAGGCGGATTATCTTCTTTCCGAAAGCGGCTGCCAGGGCTTCTGCCAGATGAGCCCCCTTGTAACCGTATATCCCGCCGGCGTACTTTATGTTAAGGTCAAGCCGGAGGATGTCGAGGAAATCATCGACAAGACAATTGTCAAAGGCGAGATAGTTGACAGACTCCTTTATCATTTAGAAGACGGCACAACCGCTCCGACCACAAAGGAAATTCCCTACTATGCAAACCAGATGAGAAACTCACTTGACCTTTGCGGCAGAATCGACGCACAGGATATGGATGAGTACATCGCAAACGGCGGTTACGCAATGGCCAGAAAGGCTGTTCTTGAAATGACCGATAAGGAAATCTGCGATGAAATCCTTGCTTCCGGCCTCAGAGGCCGAGGCGGCGCAGGCTTCCCCACAGGCCGCAAATGGGATTTAACAAGGCTTCAGAAGAGCGACGTTAAGTATGTCATCTGCAACGGCGACGAAGGCGACCCGGGCGCATTCATGGACAGCTGCGTTATGGAGGGCACACCCCACGCAGTTCTCGAGGGTCTGATTATTGCAGCTAAGGCAATCGGCGCCACACAGGGCTATGTATATGTACGTACGGAATACCCGCTTGCAGTTAAGCGCCTCAGGAAGGCCGCTAATGACGCAAGAAAGGCCGGCATACTCGGCAAGAATATCTTCGGTTCAGGCATGGACTTTGATATAACCATCATGGAAGGCGCAGGTGCCTTCGTATGCGGCGAGGAGACCGCTCTTATCGCTTCCGTCGAGGGCAAGAGAGGCATGCCCAGCCCGAAGCCTCCGTTCCCGGCAGAGAAGGGTCTTTTCGGCAAGCCCACCGCAATCAACAACGTTGAGACACTCGCATCCATCCCGCTGGTTTTAAGAATGGGCGCCAAGAATTACGCAGCCATCGGTACTGAGGGCTCAAAGGGTACAAAGACCTTCTCCCTTACAGGCCACGTTGTTAACACAGGTCTTATCGAGGTTCCCTTCGGCACCACATTGAGGAAAATCGTCGGCTCAATCGGCGGCGGCGTTGTAAACGATGACGGCACAGTCTGCGGCACCGATTATAAGGCTGTTCAGATAGGCGGCCCCTCAGGCGGATGCTTAACCCAGGAGCATATCGACCTTCCCATTGAGTACGAAAGCTTAAAGCAGGTCGGCGCAATGGTCGGCTCCGGCGGCCTTGTTGTTATGAACAACCAGACCTGTATCGTTCAGATTGCAAGGTTCTTCATGCAGTTCACTCAGAACGAGTCCTGCGGCAAGTGCGTTGTATGCCGTGAGGGTACAAAGCAGATGCTTGCACTCCTTGACGACATCCTCAACGGCGATGCCACAATGGAGACACTCGACCTGCTCGAAGAGCTTGCAAAGACCGTACAGACCGGTTCACTCTGCGCTCTCGGTAAGAGCGCTCCCAACCCGGTTCTTTCTACCTTAAGATATTTCAGAAGCGAATACGAAGCACACATTAAGGATAAGTGCTGTCCCGCAGGCAAGTGCGAAGCCTTCAAGAAGTACAGCATTGACCCTGTAAAGTGCAAGAGCTGCAGCCTCTGCGCAAGAAAGTGCCCCGTAGACGCAATTTCAGGTGCTAAGGGCCAGCCCTATGTAATCGATATGGAAAAATGCATTAAATGCGGCAGCTGCGTAGAAGCCTGCAAGTTTGATGCTGTATTAGTAGTGTGAGGTGAGATAAATGGCAGATAAGATAGCATTAATTGACGGTATTGAAGTTAAGATAGATAACGAGCCTAATTTGCTTGAGCTTATAAGAAAAGCAAAGATAGACTTGCCTACCTTCTGTTATCACTCTGAAATCAGCGTCGCAGGCGCCTGCCGTATGTGCATGGTTGAGGTTGAGGGTCAGGGAATCGTTCCCTCCTGCTCAACAAGAGTATTTGACGGAATGAAGGTCAAGACAAACACAAAGCAGCTCAGAGACATGAGAAAGATGATTGTCGAGCTTATGCTTGCAAGCCATGACCAGAGCTGCACCACCTGCCCCAAGAGCGGTACCTGCAAGTTGCAGAGAATCGCAAAGCAGATGGGTATTGTTAAGGTAAGATTTAAGCAGCGCACGGAGTTCCCCGAGCCGGATATGAGCTCATGCTCAATTTACAGGGATTCCGCAAAGTGCGTACTCTGCGGAGACTGCGTAAGAGTATGTAAGGAAATCCAGTCTGTCGGCGTTCTTGATTTCGCCAACAGAGGCGCAGACGCCAAGGTTGCCCCCTATTTCAATAAGGGCATCGGCGAGGTTGAGTGCGTAAACTGCGGACAGTGCATTAAGGTCTGCCCCGTAGGCGCTCTCATTCCGAGATATCAGACCAATGAAGTCTGGAACGCTCTGCTTGACACTGATAAGCATGTAGTTGTCCAGATAGCTCCCGCAGTCAGAGTTGCAATCGGCGAGTACTTCGGCTTTAAGCCCGGCGAGCTTACCACCGGACAGATGGTAGCAGCCCTCAGAAGACTCGGCTTTGATAAGGTATATGACACCTCCTTCGCAGCTGACTTTACGGTCATCGAAGAAGGCAAGGAGTTCCTTGACAGATTCGCAAAGGGCGAGAAGCTGCCCCAGTTCACATCCTGCTGCCCCGCATGGGTCAAGTACGCAGAGCAGTATTATCCCGATCTTCTCGGCAACCTTTCATCCTGCAAGTCCCCCCAGCAGATGTTCGGTTCACTCAGCAAGGAGCTGTTGTCAAAAGATCTGGGTATGCCCAGGGAAAACATCATCGTTGTTTCAATAATGCCCTGTACGGCTAAGAAGTTCGAATCTCAGCGTCCCGAGCATTCTGTAGACGGCAACCCCGATGTAGACTTTGTTCTTACAACTCAGGAGCTCTCCGTAATGATTAAGGAGAGAGGCATCAAGTTCTCAGAGCTCGACCCCGAAGAGTTCGATATGCCCTTCGGCTTCAAGTCCGGCGCAGGCGTTATCTTCGGCAGCTCAGGCGGCGTTAGCGAGGCAGTTCTCCGTTTTGCCGCAGCCAGCCTTGTCAAGGGCGTCAAGCTCGAGTTTACACAGCTCA
The DNA here is from genome assembly GCA_012520115.1 of Clostridiales bacterium. Lineage (GTDB taxonomy): Bacteria > Bacillota > Clostridia > Oscillospirales > Acutalibacteraceae > DTU053. Next base: position 12,048 of record JAAYOZ010000142.1, read on the forward strand.
GAGCATTACAGGGCGTCAAGACAACAGAGGTTAAGCTCGGCGACCTTAAGCTCCGCCTTGCAGTTGTCAGCGGACTTGCAAACGCCAAGAGGCTCATTGAAAAGGTCAGAAAAGGCGAAGAGCATTATGACCTTATCGAGGTTATGGCCTGCTGCGGCGGCTGTGTAAACGGCGGCGGTCAGCCCGTATCCGAGAAGAAGTCAGCTGTCACCGACAGAGCAATGGGACTTTATAAGACTGACAGCCAGCTTGAATATCACAGCTCAGAAGAGAATCCCTATCTCCAGAAGATTTATGCTGATGAGCTTACCGAAGAGCTTGCACACAAGCTGTTCCATACAAAGTATAAGAACAGGCGCAGAATCACCTCCGACGAGCTTGCACTGTCAAGCAAACACGATGAGGCACCTATCAGCATCTCTATCTGCCTCGGCTCAAGCTGCTTTGCAAGAGGCGCTCAGGAGCTTTATTCCCAGCTTGCTCAGTATGTCCGTGACAAGGGCATCGAGAGTAATATAAACTTCACGGCTTCCTTCTGCACAGAGCAGTGCAGCAAGGGTCCGGCAGTAAAGATAAATGATAAGTATTTATATCACTGCACCTTTGAAAAGGCTGTCGAGGAAATAGAAAAGATTCTCAGCAAGGTACCAGCCTAAGAATAATTTGAGCCGAAACGAGAGTTTCGGCTCATGTTTTTATAATAAAAGTAAACATGGGTTATTTGCTTATATAACCAACTTTTATTTTTTCGATACTGATTAAATATTACATTTGCTTTAAGCTGGTGCCTGACTGTAAATCTTCCATTGTAGCATCAGGAATGGAAAGTTTTTCTTTTGGGGCGATAAATTGAATTGTTTTCATAGGGTCAAGTTCTTTTTCACAATAAATCAGCAATAAGTCACCATCAGATAATGTTTTAAAGGCATAAAAATATGCTTCCTCGAAGGGAGCTTCCCATTCAATTGCGCGAGTTGTTCCACTTTCTGTATTAATCATATAGATTGGACGACTATTATAATCGGATATACCTGAAAATCTATTAACATTGCTTTCAGTATAATAAATAATATTATTGTATATTCCATAATGCAGTTTTCCAACGTCGTCTTTTGCAATTAGCTCTACATTTTCATCAGTAATTTTGAAGATATAGTTTGTTAGCGTGGCATATGTTTGAATTATCATATAATCCCCGACAATATGAAAAAGGTTTGGCATTTCATTATCTATTATGTCGCCCAGCCCTTTTAAACTTTTTGTGGAGAGCATAGTTCCATCTTTGTCATACTCATAAAGGAAATAAGGATATGTACCGTAAATGTTCTTTCTGCCAATTCCATAAATTTTCCCATTATATGTTGTAACTCTTTCAATCAATGTGCCGTCGCTATTTGACCAGCTTTTGTCATTTTCATATTTTTCTCTGATAATCTCTTTGCTGTTTCCTTGCAAATCAAAAATTTCAGCTACCGTTACGGTTGCATATTCAGTTTTGTCTGAATCGATGGTTGTTAAGTAATATGATAAAAAGCTATCTTCACTTAATTTGCATATCCAGACAAAAGGAGTATTTAGTTTTTTTTCAGCTACTACACTAACCTCTCCAGTCTCAATATTTGTGCAAGTCAGTTTTACTTCATGAAAATCGGAAGCTTGTGAATAACTTTTCCATTCATAGAGGTATTTATCCTTAAAAACTGCATATGAGGGTGTAGCAACCGTCCAATCAGGTAAAGTGGGAGGATATTTGAGTTCATTAAATTCCCCTGTTTTGATATCGTAAATCAAATCTTTATAAGTAATACCGGATTCATCTTGCTTTTTCCCTAAACCAATATATTTCCCCCCAATTTTATCTAAAATTTCAAAGCTTTCGTGCTCTTGTGGTATGGCCCTTTCAAAAATATCTTGTTTTTGTATGGAAGCAGGATTTGTACTTGATAAATCATTTGATGAATTGCTGTTATTACAAGATGTAAGTAAAAGGCTAATTAAAACTAGCGAGCATATAATTAGATTCTTTCTCATGTTAGCCTCCAATGGGTTGCGTCTCATCAAATAATGAGACGCAACTTAGAATAATTTGAAAAAAAGATATGTTAGAAAATATGAATGGATTTAATTAAAATAATACGGTTTGTTTTGAGTTGCCGAATTTTTCAGTAATGACAAAATTAAGCTCGGCCCAAGTTCTGTTGTGTTCACCCTGATCACCTCTTGAGTTTTTAGGAGCACCAGAAACATATCCATCAAAATAAAATGGGTCTCCGATAAAGTATTTATCGATTCCAGAAAGATACCCATTAACCAGGCAAAAATGACCACTTGTCTTATATGGCCACGAAGATGTTCCATTTTTGTTGCTCATTAATATAATCATCGGTTGATAATTTAGCACATCCCAGGCTAATGCTTGATTAAAATCAGTTCTATTTCCTGCATATTGAAATACTATATATGTTGAGCATTTTGCATCAACTTTGTCTCTTATATAATTTCTCATCAAAGGTAAATCAGGATATGTTACATTCCAATATTTTTTCCAATCATCCATTATTTTTGATTGAGTTGGTATGGTTCCAGAATTTAAACCAACATAGTTCAATACCGTTTCTACAGTGGCGGCACTGCACCACGTGTTCGTTTGTTGCTTTTTAACACGTGGCCATAGGGCATAATCTGGCATTTCGACACCGGCACTAATAGCTTGAGTTGTTATGGAGTCATTTAAATAAGGATTAATTAAAATAGGTCTATCTGAAAATTTATCATGCTTATTATTAAACATGTTAGCTTTAATTGTTGAAATTTGTCCTTCAGTAATTCCTATCTCCTTAATGAGCAAAAGAATAATCCTGTAACTTTTGCCTATGGATATAGTACGCAAAACCCCCAATAATTGTCAATAGGCTTGAGGTAAATAAAAGTTTATATAAATTTAACATCATTTTTATTAATAATTCATATAAACTTCTTAACTCTCACTTTAATTGAGATGGGATCAGTGAAGTATTAGTTTTCTTCTTGCTTTTTTACATAAGTTTCTGCAAAGCAAAGACAGTCAACATACAAGTTGACTGTCTGTTTTATATATAAGTATAGCGAATTTCAAATATTTTAGTTCTGAACCATATGACATAAGCTATAAAGCTCAGATTACTCAAGTGGTTGTGGGTAAATTAATGTTTTAGGTTATGCAAATAATGTGGCTGAACATACACATTAAAGCCAATTCAAACGAAGACATTAGCACATTCTATAACTTTTTTCTTTCAGCCTCAGCCTGTATATCCTCAAAGGCAGACAGCATAGGCTTTATGTTTTTAGAGCCTTTCTTTGCTGTTCTTTTAATGAAATTATCGGTTATCTTCACCACTGTTCCTGACAATAAAATTAATCCAATAAGATTAGGCACTGCCATAAGTCCGTTGAATGTGTCGGAAATGCTCCAGGCAAGCTCTAAGTTAGCCACTGCTCCAAGTACAATAAATAACGTAAAGATGAATTTATAAGCAGTTACGCCCTTTTCCTTTAGTAGGTATTCAAGAGCCTTTGCGCCAATGTGTGACCAGCCTAATAGTGTTGCAAAGGCGAAAAGAAGTATTGATATTGCAATAATCTTTCCTGCGTAGCTACCTAACACCTCTGAGAAAGCGGTTGTGACTAAGGACACGCCACCAACGGGCGAAATCTCTGCATATTCAATTATCGGGTTGCCCTTATCATCAAGTATTTTCATCCCCTTAGCGTCAGTCCGTGGGACACCCCTCAGCACTGCCACATTTATGTAGCGGTTGTAAGCTATTGCGGAGAACAAATCCCTGCTTGCCTTGATTTTCACGGTTCTGCCGTAGGCCTTACCCGTCATGCCCTCAAAGCTCTGATTTATGTCCGCCTCATCAAGGGGCTTCTTCAGAATAAGCGGAATTTTCGCCGCATCCCGCTCAAAAACCTCGCTGGAGGTCGACAGCACCACAAGGGAGGGCTTATCCGTAATATTTTCAGCCGCCGCCTCAACGGGCAGCGCCGTGATTTTCACCGACAGCACGGCAAAGGCGGTTAATGAGCAGATAAGAATAGTATCCACAAAAACTGCGAAAATGCCCCACATGCCCTGAATTACTGGCTCCGCCGTATCTGATGATGCCTGCACCGTCGCAGAGGAGCCGAGCCCCGCCTCATTGGAGAAAACACCCCTGCGAAGGCCGAAGGATACAGCCCTTGAAACAGCATAGCCGCCCACTCCGCCGGCAACAGACCTGAAAGAAAAGGCATTTGAAAGCACCGCATTAAAGGCGTTGAGCAGACTATCAGAGTTTCTGAAAATGATAAACAAAGCAGCCCCGATATAAAAAAGGGAGGCAAGAGGGATTATTCTTTCGGCTGCGGCGCCGATTTTCTTAATGCCCCCGAATATCACAATACCCGTCACAAGGGCAACCGCAAAGCCTGATACAGCAAGCGGAATGCCGAAATTCGTTTTCATGGCGTTTGATATCGAGTTTGACTGCGTCATATTGCCTATCCCGAAGGAGGCAATAACACAGAGAACGGCAAACAATACTCCGAGGGGCTTTGCCAGAAACTTTGCCTTACTTTTCGTTTTAAGTCCGTTCTCCAAGGAATACATGGTGCCGCCGGTCCATTCGCCGGCCTTGTTTTTCTTTCTGAAATATATTGCAAGCACAGCCTCGGCGTACATTGTCATCATCCCGAAAAAGGCTGAAATCCACATCCAGAAAACCGCCCCCGGCCCTCCGGCGGTTATGGCCGTCGCAACTCCCGTGATATTGCCCGTGCCGAGGGTCGCCGCAAGTATTGTGGAAACCGCCTGAAGCTGCGAAATCGACTCCTTCCCGCTTTTCCTCGCCTCGCTGTTTTTTGAAAACAATGAGCCTACCGTGGCTTTGTATATGTATTTCGCCTTTGTTATCTGAAACAGTCTCAGCCTGAATGTCAGATACACGCCCGTGCCGACCAGCAGAATAAGCAGGGGAGTACCCCACACAAAGCCGTTCACCGCTTCGTTAACAGCCGATATTTTATCAAGAATACCCGTTATATTAATTAACAATCCCATCACTCCCTGTCCATATAATTCTATTCCGGACAAGGGGATGAAATAACGGCTTAGAAAAATTGATTTTCAGCTGCTTCCTAATTATTCAAGTTATTTTGCATAATTTGGTGTTGTATTTTGAATAAAATTATGATAGATTTACCATATGAGTGTTATTATCCGAACAGTATATGTTCATTGAAAGGGTGAAGCCATTGTCCGACGCTGTTGTAAACACCACCGAGACTGTGATTAGCGCCGAAGAGGCTAATCGAAATTACGTCTATGAAAACCGCAGATATGTAGGCAGAAAGGAATTTATCGCCTACATAATGTTTGACTTCGCTCAGAATTTCACCATTAATAAGTATAACGAAAGATTTATATTCGATGTCGTCAGAATTGACTTTAACTTTCAGGCCTTAGTCAATTTCATCGGCGGTATATGGGATGTTGTCAACGACACCTTCATCGGTGCCATAGTTGACAGAACAAGAACAAGGTGGGGCAAGTTCAAGCCTTATCTCGTCGCCCTTGCAATACCGGGCACAATCGGCGCCCTGCTTTACTGGCTGCTGCCGATTTTCTTCCCTAATACTGCGGAAAACGACCTTGTAAAGTTTATTACATACTTCGCGCTTGCCGTTACAAGAGAAACTATCGAAACCTTCAGAGGCATATCCGTCACTGGCATGCTGGCAACGATTTCGCCGCACCCGGTGGAACGAACCAGGCTGATTACAATGGCGCACCTGCTGTCTATCGGCGACAATGTGCCGGAGGTCCTGATGTCACTGCTTATTGACGGAATCAACAACGGCATTCTGAAGAATCTGAGCATGAAGAATTTGTATGTGGCAATGGGCTGCTTCACGACCTTAGTTTCGGGCAGTTTTGCCTTCTACTTCTCGCTCGTCGCAAAAGAGAGGATTATTCAGTCACAGAAGGGCCCGAGTGTTTTAGAAGGAATAAAATCAATCCTCAACAACAAGCCCATACTGCTTATCACCCTTGCGGAGTTCTTAGGCTCCTTCTCAATCAACACGGGCATGACGAACTACTATATCGACGTTCTGGGCTCCTCGTCAATTTACATGATAGTCGGTATTCCCGGCGGCTTTGTATCAACGCCGAGCTTCGCATGGGTCCCGTGGTTCAGACGGCACTTCTCCACAAAGACACTGTGGCTTTTGGGCTCCAGCACCGGCGACTTTTTGATGGCACTTGTCTTCCTGTTCGGCTCAATCGGAGGTATTAAGAACGGTCTTTACAAGCGAAGACTGCCTATGATTATAGCCATAATGATTCAGGAGACTCTGTTTATGTTCGTGTACGGTATCCGAAAGGTCATCCCCAAGGAAATGTACAACGAGGCAATGGACTACTGCGAATGGAAGAACGGCTACCGTACGGAGGGTATGACCAGCGTTGCAAGAGGTCTGGCAACAAAGCTTGTTCATACGGTCGGCGCCACAATCAGGTCCTTCTTAATGAAGCAGATAGGCTATGTACAGGGCGCAGGCCACTTAAAGCAGTCCGACAAGACTAAGTACTACCTCTTCGCAATGAGCACCGTTATCCCCTTTGTAACAGGCATATTGGGCATAATCCCGAAGCTCTTCTATGACCTTGATGGCGAAAAGAGAGAAAGAATGTATATGGATCTTCTCCAGCGCAGAGATGAAAAGGTCAGAGAGGCCAGCAAGGATAACGGCTTTGCTCAAATCGAATCCGGCGAAGTTTAATTGAAACATAACAAAAAGCCCACACTCGTTTGAGTGTGGGCTTAATAATTTATATTACTTGCCCTGAACCTTGATTTCGCCGTCCTCGACCGATACAAGCACTTCGCTCACGGGCGTGTCAGCACTGTCAATGATGATTGTCGCAATTTTGTCCTCAATTTTGCGGCGTATCTCATTCTTGACGTCCCTTGCGCCTCTTATGCCCTTATAGGCGTTTTTCGCAATCAGAACGGGTACTTCGTCGGTGTAGCTGAGCTTAATGCCCTTGTCTTTGAGCGGGTCTACCATTTCATTTAATAGGATTTCCGCAATTTTTACATAGTTTTCCTCGCTCAACGGATTAAAGACCACAATCTCGTCAACCCTGCCGATAAATTCGGGGCGCAGGAAGTCAGAGAGGGCTTTAAGCACCTTTTCCTTCGACTGGGTGCTGGTGTCCTTTGCAAAGCCGAGGGAGGTCTCCTTACGCTCGCTGCCGGCGTTCGAAGTCATTATGATGACCGTATTCTCAAAGCTGACGGTTCTGCCCTGGGCGTCGCTTGTCTTGCCCTCGTCAAGAATCTGAAGCAGGATATTGAGAACATCCGGATGCGCCTTTTCAATTTCGTCAAGCAGAATGACGCTGTAAGGCTTGCGGCGGACCTTTTCGGTAAGCTGTCCCGCCTCGTCATAGCCCACATATCCGGGAGGGGAGCCGATGATTCTTGAAACACTGTGCTTCTCCATAAATTCGGACATGTCGAGCCTTATCAGGGTTTCGGGAGTGTCGAACAGCTCATTTGCAAGCTGCTTTACAAGCTCCGTTTTGCCCACGCCCGTGGGACCTACAAAGATAAACGACGCAGGCCGCCTCTGGGGGCTTATCTGAACCCTGCTGCGTCGGACGGCGGCAGCCACGGCTGCAATCGCATCGTCCTGACCGACTATTCTCTGCTTCAGCTTGTTTTCGAGGTTAGCAAGCTTCTTTAAATCACTCTCTATTATCTTGCTGACTGGTATGCCGAGCCAGAGGCTGATGATTTTTGCTAAATCCTCCTCAAGCACTGCATTGTCAGCGGCCTTGAGTTTCAATTCCTCGTTTTCAAGCTGCTTTTTCTCAAGCTCGGAGCGGAGCCTTGCCAGCTCCTCATAATCTATGTCGTCCGTTTCGGACATAATAAGGTCAATCTGCTCCTTAATATCGGCAATGTCAAGCTCGTTTATTTCATATTCGCTGATGGCCTTGTTCCTGAGATTTGCACAGGTGCAGGCCTCATCCAGCAGGTCTATTGCCTTGTCGGGCAGGAATCTGTCGGTGATATATCTTTCGGAAAGCACAACTGCCTTATATAGCAGGGAATCGGATATGGTGACCTTGTGGAAATCCTCATAATATGACTTAATGCCCTTGAGCATCTCGTATGTGTCCTGAATCGAAGGCTCGGTGACCTTGACGGGCTGGAAACGCCTTTCAAGGGCGGCGTCCTTTTCGATATGCTTTCTGTACTCATTGAAGGTGGTGGCTCCGATGACCTGAATCTCGCCCCTTGAAAGAGCGGGCTTTAAAATATTGGCCGCATTCATTGAGCCTTCTGCGTCGCCGGTGCCCACAAGGTTGTGAACCTCGTCAATGAACAGGATAATATTGCCTTCGCTTTTGACCTCGTCAACAAGGCCCTTTATCCTGCTTTCAAACTGGCCTCTGAACTGTGTGCCGGCAACAAGAGCCGTCAGGTCAAGCAGATGCAGCTCCTTGTTTGCAAGCTTTGCGGGCACATCTCCGGTGGCAATTCTTAATGCAAGACCTTCCGCAATAGCAGTCTTACCGACACCCGGCTCACCTATAAGACAGGGGTTGTTCTTGGTGCGGCGGCAAAGAATCTGGGTTACCCTGTAAATCTCGTCCTCTCTGCCGATAATCCTGTCTAACTGGCCGTTTCTGGCCTTTTCGGTAAGGTCGGTGCAGTATACATTCAAATATTTGCGCTTTGGCTGATTTTTCTTGCCCTTGCGCTTTTTATCTCTGGTATCGTTTTCGGTTTTCTGTGTTTTGCCGATGTCGGTTGCGGACTCATCGGCAGCAGCAGAACTGATGCCCGAAACGGGGCTGCCGCCTTCATTAAAACCCTGGAATAAAGGCAGGGTCTGAGCTCCGCCCGCTTCAAACAATGAATCCGAATCGACGGAATTAAACATATCGCCGAACTGCTGGCTGAACTCCTCAAGCTCTTCCTCGCTGATGCCCATTCTGTCCATTATCTCCTTGATAGGGCCGATATTGAGCTTCATGGCGCACTGAATGCAAAGACCTTCCTGAGTAGTCCTTTCACCCTCAATTTTAGAAACAAAGATAACAGCAGGACGAATTTTGCATTTTGAGCATATTAGTTTATTCATCGAGTCTCCTTAATTTCGCATTAAACGGTTATAGAAGTATTATTGTATTTTTACCTTGGTTTAATGCCGTAAAATCCACTTATATATTATGACTGAATTGTAAGTATGTTGTAATTTATTTTTTTGACGCCCTGTACTCCTTAATCTGCTTGAAAAGTCCCGGGAAGTAGCTGAACAGAGCGGAAAAGGTAAGCACGGCGGAAATTACAACCAGAATCATTGTTGTGGTCGAGCCTATTGCAAATGCGGGATTGCTCTTTGTAAAAGCTCCGATTTCGGGGCCGAAGCCGAGGATGACAAGCATCGCACCGTAGAAGAAGAAGGTAGCAACCTTGCCTACAATTTCCGATGCGCCGGGACGAATGCCCTTTGACAGCATTATGGAGCCGCCGATAAGCATTGAGGCCTCTTTTACAAGGAAGAGCAGGAAAACCCAGCTGAAGGCCTTGAGCGAAGCGTCGCTTGCGCTTCTGAACTTAAAGAAAAGCAATACGGCAATGGTGATCTGGGTAAGCTTATCCGCAATCGGGTCAAGCAGCTTGCCGAGAGAGCTTATCTGATTGAACTTTCTTGCAATCTTGCCGTCAAAGAAGTCCGTAAGACCCGACAAGAGCAGTATAACAAGGGCAATCATATAATAATTCTTTAAAAACAGAACCGCAAAAACGGGGACAAGGAGTATCCTTATAAAAGTTAATATGTTAGGAATGGTCCACACATTTGTAAATAAATCACTATTCTTCTTCTTTTCGCTTGTACTCATAATAATTCTCCTCTTAGTAAATCATAAAACCGAATCAGAATATTTTCAGCACGGCTTCGCAGATTCTTGAATTCTCTACAAAGCTCGCAAAGGCCGACGGGGCCGTGACCGAGCCGATTAATGAGAGCAGAACAGCCAGTATGCCCGCATTAAGCAAGCCCTTGACCGCACCGAAAACCGCACCCAGCACGGTGTTAAGGCTCTTGAGCGGTGTTACCTTGACCAGCTTGTTAAGTAACCTTGCAGCGATTCTCAGGGCTATCGTAAGCAGAATCGCAATAACAACAAAGGCGATGACTGTTAATACAGCCTTTATTATGGGAGCGGCAAGATTCTGCTCAAGCTGCTCTATGGAAATATACTTCGATACTGAGGGCAGCTCTAACTTGCTGTCGCTGAGTCCTAAGTTGTCTGTGAGAAAGGCTGCGCCCTTAGGCAATAACCCTGTAATGTCGCTTATCGAAATCGACAGGGGCTTGCCGGCTGCAAGCGTCGGGAACTTCTCCGACAGAGCATCTATTACCTTCGCCTTAAAGTAGGAATTGTATACTGAACCTGACACGGCAGGGGCAACGGCATAAGACAGAGCAATGGCTAAAAGCCCTGAAACAAACTCAATGAGTGAAAGGACAAAGCCCTTTTTCGCCGCAAAGAATACAGTTACTGCGACGACGGCAAGCAAAATAAAATCAAGTAAATTCATATTTTCCCTCCCTTTTGCGGAAATGACGGCACAATATACACCATCTTTCCAACATAATTGTAGCACATTTTTGCCCTAATAGAAACACTAAATTTCTCAGACTATTTATATTTATATCGGACAAAACTATCCTTAATATTATCATACGATATTAATTCAAATTATATATAAATATCAGATTAAGATTTGATTAAATTTACAAGAAAAAGACTGAGCCGAAACGGTTCAGTCTTTATAGCATTATGAAGCTCTAAGCGGCTTACTCCTCAAACCTGCTCAGGAACATCTTTGTCCTCTCGGAGCTGGGGTTGTTTATGACCTGTTCCGGCGTGCCCTGCTCGATTATTACGCCCTGGTCCATAAATATGACCTTGTCCGCCACGTCCCTTGCAAAGGCCATTTCGTGGGTGACTATAACCATTGTCATGCTCTTTGCCGCAAGCTGTCTTATGACCTTCAGTATTTCGCCCGTCAGCTCCGGGTCAAGGGCGCTGGTCGGCTCGTCAAAGAAAAGAATCTCAGGGTCAAGCGCAAGAGCCCTTGCTATCGAAACCCTCTGCTGCTGACCGCCGGAAAGCTGGTACGGATATGCGTCCGCCTTTTCGGGCAGACCCATCTGCTTTAAAAGCTCCATGGCAACGGCCTCTGCCTTTTCCTTGCTGCGTTTAAGCACATGAATCTGAGCGTCGGTGATATTCCTTAAAACCGAGTAGTGGGGGAAGAGGTTGAAGTTCTGAAAAATCAGCCCCATTTTAAGCTTAATATCCCTTAAAGTCTTATTGTCCGCATAAACAGGCTTGCCCTTTTCATAGGACTGAATCATATCAAGGCCGCAAATGGTGATAGTGCCGCCGCTGACTCGTTCAAGCTGGTTAATGCAGCGCAGCAGCGTCGACTTGCCGCTGCCGGACGGGCCTATGACAGACACGACCTCGCCCTTCTCTACATCGAAGGATATATCCTTTATTACCTCAAGAGTGCCAAAGCTCTTTGAAAGGTTATTGACTTCTAAAACTTTCATGTTTTGGCTCCTTAATTATCTGTAATAGTCAAGCGCCTTTTCGAGTCTGCCTAAAGCAACGGTCAGAACGGCGTTCATGATAAAGTAGAACAGACCTGCGACGAAAAGGGGGACCAGCGAGCTGTAAAAATTCATCTGCTCCTTGGCGATTCTGAAAATCTCAGGGTAGGCGACAACGGACGCCAGCGCCGTGTCCTTTACAAGAGTGATTATCTCGTTTGAGCTTGCGGGGACTATTCTCTTGATAACCTGAGGCAGAATTATTCTGAAAAAGGTCTGAGCCTTTGTATATCCGAGGGATGAGGCAGCCTCATACTGACCTATGGGGATTGACTCAATGCCGCCTCTGAATATTTCCGCAAAATAAGCGGCATAGTTAATTATAAAGGCCAGAATCAAGGCCGAGAACTGATATGTGTCGCTTCTTACATCGATTCCGGAAAGAAGGTTCTGAATCCACGGGGACGAGTTGAGCTTCAGCATCGGGATAGCATAGTATACGGCAATTATCTGAAGCATCAGGGGAGTGCCCCTCATTATCAGTATGTATATGTTCGTAAGCCATGCTATGGGCTTGAATCTGATTTTTTTAATAACGGCAACAACAACGCCGAGAGGCATTGAGAAGACAAGAGTATAGAAAAATACTTTTAAGGTCGGCAACAGATAGCTTAAAAGTACCTGTGTCGATTGCAGAATCTGATTCCAGGTCATTGCGCACCTCAGTTGTAATATAGAGAGTGTTAATATATTAGCATATGAGCAAACTAAAGTAAATAACAATCAGACAGTTTGACGTAAATAGTATAAGAAATACCGGGCATGTCGAGCATACCCGGTTTTTGTGAAAGAATTATTTACGGTTGAGAAATTTCGTACTCAGCAACTACAAGATCCATAAATGCTGCGTCAATCATGCCGAACTTGAGCTGCTGGAGGCACTCAACGTTTGTGGCAAGCTCAACAATCTCGATGTCCTTAGCATATTCGCTTTCCTTGAGAAGTGTCTGAGCTGTTGAACCGCTCTGAACTGCAACCTTCTTGCCCTTAAGGTCTGCTGCCTTTACGATAGCAGAAGCGCCGTCAACTACGAATACCATCTTGTTGTTCATGTAAGCCTCTGAAAGATTCATAGCCTTAGCTCTCTCAGCATCAATGGACATGCCGTTCCAGATGCAGTCGATAACACCGGCATTAAGGGTCTTTTCCTTAGTTGTCCAGTCGATATCCTTAGTTACAAGCTCAACGCCGAGTCTCTTGCAGACTTCCTTAGCAACATCGATGTCAAAGCCGACTGTCTCATTCTTCTCATTCTTAAAGCCCATGGGCTTGAATGTTGCGTCAAGACCGAGAACCAGCTTGCCTGCGTCAAGAACCTTCTGCAGGGACTTGTCGGCAGCATCGGACTTTACTGTTGTGGGAGTGGTCTTAACGGTTGTAACGTCTGAGCCGAACCAGTTGGTGGAGATTTCGCCCAGTGTGCCGTCAGCCTTCATCTCTGCAAGGATTGTCTGAACCTTATCCCTGAGGGTCTGGTCAGCTTTTCTGAAGCCGATTGCATACTCTTCCTCAGCAAGGCCGTCCGGAAGAACCTTATACTTTGCAACTGCTTCTACCGGAACGGTTGTGCCTGCGTCTGTTGTGGTATCAGTATCGGTCTTCTTGCAGGAAGCAAAAGCAAATACGGAAAGAACAAGCACAAGAACAAGGGCTATTGATGTAAACTTTTTCATGTATGTTTCCTCCTATTAATTGTTGCGGTGTCACTCCTGATTAATCAGGCAGTGTCCCGCTTCTATGGCACTATGCTAACATATTAGCAAGCTAAAGTAAAGTACTTTTTTGATTTTTTTCAAGATTGTACGCAATGACAAATATTAACAAAAAATAACCTGCAAAACCTGATAAAATGCACAAAAACTATTAAAATATCAGATTTCATTTTTGTTTTGGCGAATATCAGGTATAATTATAATAGAGCATTGGCTATCCTCACTTCTTGAACCGAAATAATGTTTGTGCTATTCTTTTCGGGAGGTAATAATTATGAGCGACAACGAAAAAAAGAAAATCCCGGTTGAAGCCTCACCCTTTAACGAACTGTTAGGTGAATTCAGCAAAAAGGACTTAGGCGCATTAGTTAAAGAAGGAGTGATTATCCCCGACTTTACTGGAATAATCATCAGCGCTGATGCCGTAATCGGCAAGGGAACGGTTATCCTGCCGAACACCATTATTCTCTCAAAGACCGTAATCGGCGAGGGCTGCATTATAGGCCCCGCAAGCGTATTGGCCGAAACCGAGGTCGGCTCAAAGGTCGTAATCAACTCCTCACAGTGCTTCGGCTCAAAAATCGGCGACAATACCACAATCGGCCCCTTTGCACATCTTCGCACCGGCAGCGTAATCGGCGAGAACGCCAGAGTCGGCAACTTTGTTGAGATAAAGAATTCAGTAATCGGCGACGGCTCAAAGATTTCGCACCTGACCTATGTGGGCGATTCGGATGTGGGCAAGGGCGTTAATTTCGGCTGCGGCTGCGTCACCGTAAACTATGACGGCAAGAACAAAATGCGCACCGTGGTTGAGGACAATACCTTTATCGGCTGCAATACAAATCTGATAGCTCCCGTCAAGGTAGGCAAAAACGCATACACGGCGGCAGGCTCCACCATTACGGAGGACGTGCCCGACAATGCCCTTGCCATTGCAAGAGAGCGTCAGGTTATCAAGGAAAACTGGCGCAGACCGTCTTACAGATAGCCTATTAATCCGGCTTCAGCCGGGTAGTATATATAACTTAATACAGCGGCAAAGAGGGGTGGAGCATCGTGCTTTCGCCTGTTCTTTGCTGTTAAGAATAACTGAAAGGAATACTTATGGCTTTTTTCAGAAAGAAGAAAAAGGAAGCTGAAACTCCTGTTTTCGGCCCCATTGAGTACTTAATCGCAGGCCTTGGCAATCCCGGCAGGGACTATGCAAAAACAAGGCATAATGCGGGCTTTATGTTTGCCGAGGCCTTGGCCCAGAAGAACAACAGTGTCTTCAAGCCCAGTAAGTTCAGGGCCGAGACCGCCGACACCATGATTAACGGCCACAGATGTCTAATCGTAAAGCCTCTGACATATATGAATAATAGCGGAGAAGCTATAAGGGACATAGCATCCTTTTATAAAATCCCCGCAGAGAACATATTTGTCGCCTATGACGACAGCGCCCTGCCTGTGGGCAAGCTCAGGATAAGGCGCAAAGGCTCCGACGGCGGGCATAACGGAATAAAGAGTATAATATTCCACCTCGGCAGTGACCGGTTCCCGAGGCTTAAAATCGGCATAGGGCAGAAGCCGCACCCTGACTTTGACATGAAGGACTATGTCCTGAGCGCATTCACTAAGGAAGACTTGGAGCAGATACTGCCCTGCATCGAAAAGGCCGTGGAGGCTGTGGATGTTATGGTCACGGGCGACATAGATATGGCAATGTCCCGATATTCAGGCTAAGTGCAGGAGGCTGTATGTCCTGTTTTGTAAAGCTGTTTGACGGCAATAAAGAGTATTCGCAGATTCTGATGTCCATAGAGAGGGGTCGCCTTCCTATGGGCGTCTTAGGCTTGCCCTTTTCATCCAAGGCGCATGTCATAAACTACCTGACCGAAAAGGCCGATAAAAAGGCACTTTGCCTTGTCCCCGATGAGGCTACCGCAAGAAAGCTGACTTCGGATATTAACTCCCTTGGCGGTTCTGCTGCGTTCTTTCCCGCCAAGGTTTTTGTGTTTCTGGACTCCGCAACAAAATCAAGGCAGTACGAAATGGAGCGCCTGTCCGCCCTTTCAAAGATAGTGTTCGACAATGCGGATATTATCGTCGCAACGGCAGATGCGGCAATGCAGCTTACTATCCCCAAAAACGTATTCAAGCGTAAGACCCTCACAATGAAAATCGGCGATGAAGTGCCGATCGACAGGGTAGTGGAGGCACTTATAAGCTCCGGATATATCAGAGCCGATATGGTCGAAGGCCCCGGACAGTTCGCCACAAGGGGAGGCATACTGGACTTTTTCCCGCCGGGCTTTACGGATGCGGTCAGGGTCGAATTCTGGGGCGACAGTATCGACTCAATCTCATACTTCGATGTAATCTCCCAGCGCAGGAACGATAACCTGAGGGCTGTCAGCATCACCCCCGCCGCAGAAATTCTGTTTCCCTCAGATGAAGCCTTAGCCGATTCAATAGAAAAGCTCGCCGTTTCCCTTAAAGGCAAACGGTCAGAGAAGGCAAAGGAATTGCTTCTGCACGATGCGGACTGTGTCAGGAACGGCATAAGGCTCGGCAATATGGATAAATTCCTGCCGCTTGCATATAACGAAAAGGTCTGCCTTCTCGATTATTTCAAGGACGACCTGCTTTTCGTCTGCGAAAGCTCGGCGGCAAAGGAAAAGCTCGAAGCCGCCGTGGGGCTGCACAATGAGGAATTAAAGCACTTCTTTGAGGAGGGTGTACTCTGCAAGGAGCTTGACAGCTATACCTTTGATTTTCCCGTGCTGGTTTCTGCCTATGAACGCTTAGGGGCTGTCTATCTTGACAACTTCGCAAGGGGCAGCTTCGACACCCCCGTCAAGGACCTCGTAACCGTCAACACAAGGCAGCTGCCCGTCTGGGACGGCACTTTCAGGCTGCTTTTAGATGATATTAAACCCATGCTCCAAAGAGGCTACACCGCCATTATTCTCAGCGGTACGGAAAAGGCGGGCGAGGCCTTAAGCGAGGAGCTTACTGACAACGGCGTAGAGTCTTATTTCTATAAAACCCACCCGCAGGAGTTCAAACCGGGAGTCGTGAACATCGTTTCCGGAACTCTGAGTGCGGGAGCGGACTATCCGGGAGAAAAAATCCTTATCGTTTCCTACGGCAAGCGTGCGGAGGAAAAGCGCAAGGGCAAGAATGTAGGCTACAAGATATCCGGCGGCTTTAACTCCCTTGACGAGCTTGTAAAGGGCGACTATGTGGTTCACTCCGTTCACGGCATAGGTATCTTTGACGGCATACAGAAAATCGACACCGGCGGAGTAGTCAAGGACTATATTAAAATCAATTACGATAAGAACGATGTTCTCTATGTGCCTGTAACCCAGCTTGACCTTGTTTCAAAGTATATCGGCCCCTATGAGGGCGGCAGGGGAGTAAAGCTGAACAGACTCGGCAGCAAGGATTGGGAGAACACAAAAAGCCGGGTCAGAAAAAGCGTCAAGAATATGGCAAAGGAGCTTCTGGCGCTCTATGCAAAGAGGGTTTCCACGCCGGGCTTTGCTTTCTCAAGGGACATCGATATGCAAAACGACTTTGAGCGGCGTTTTGAATTTGAGGAGACCGAAGACCAGCTCAGATGTATAGAAGAAATCAAAAGCGACATGGAGCAGCCCTATCCCATGGACAGACTGCTCTGCGGCGATGTGGGCTTCGGCAAGACGGAGGTAGCCCTTCGAGCCGCCTTCAAATGCGTGGCCGACGGAAAGCAGTGCGCCATACTCGTGCCCACCACAATTCTTGCACTTCAGCATTACCAGACAATTCTCAAGCGCTTTGAGGGCTTCCCCGTCACGGCGGAAATGCTCTCCCGCTTCAGAAACGCAAAGCAGCAGGAGGCAATCAAAAAAGGCCTTCGCCGAGGCAGCATAGACATAGTGGTCGGCACCCACAGCATAATAGCAAAGGGCGTAGAATTTAAAGATTTAGGGTTACTCATTATCGACGAGGAGCAGCGCTTCGGAGTAGAGCAGAAGGAAAAGCTGAAAGAGCGCTTCCCCAGCGTCGACTGCATCACCATTTCCGCAACGCCCATACCCAGAACCCTCAATATGGCCATGTCGGGTATTCGTGATATGTCCATAATCGAGGAGGCGCCGCAGGACAGACAGCCGGTTCAGACCTATGTTTTAGAGCACGACATGGGCATTCTGGCCGAGGCAATGGCAAAGGAGCTGCGGCGTGGCGGTCAGGTCTACTATGTGCATAACCGCATTGAAACAATAGAGAGAACAGCGGTCAGAATCAAGGAGTTTCTGCCGGACGCAAGAATAGAAATCGCCCACGGCAAAATGTCCGAGAGCGTACTCAGCGACATCTGGCGCAGGCTGATTGAGGGCGAAATCGACATTCTCGTTTGCACCACAATCATCGAAACAGGCGTAGATGTGCCGAATGTAAATACACTGATAATCGAAAACGCCGATTACATGGGTCTTGCTCAGCTCCACCAGATGCGAGGCAGGGTAGGCCGCTCCTCAAGGCGAGCCAGCGCCTATTTTACCTTCGTTAAGGGTAAGGAGCTGACGGATGTAGCCTACCGAAGACTAAGCGCCATCAGGGAGTACACCGAGTTCGGCTCGGGCTTTAAAATCGCCATGCGTGACCTTGAGATAAGGGGAGCGGGCGACATTCTGGGAGCAAGCCAGCACGGCCATATGGAGGCGGTCGGCTATGATATGTATTTGAAGCTGCTGGCGCAGGAGGTCAACAAGGAAAAGGGCGAGGCTGCCGATGTAATAGCGCAGGAGTGCCTTATCGACCTGCAGGTGGACGCACATATCCCCGAAAAATACATTTCCAGCGTGCCTCAGCGGCTCAGCATTTACAGGCGAATTGCCGATATTAAGAATCAGGAGGACGCCGACGATGTCTACGACGAGCTGACCGACAGATTCGGCGACCCGCCGGATGCGGTCATGGGGCTTATAAAAATCTCCATGCTCAGAAACGCCGCCGCAGGACTCGGAATATACGAGGTCGGTCAACGGGGAGACAGCCTGCTGTTATTCACTCCCGAAACCAATATGGAAATGGTAAGCCTTCTTGCAAACGGCTTAAAGGGCAGGATTTTCGTGTCCGCCGCAAAGAAGCCCTATATATCCGTAAGACGCCTTAAAGGGCAGGGCCCGCTTGAAGCGCTGGAGGAAATCATACAGGTGCTGACAAAGACCGAAGATAAATAAAATAAACGACAGTAGGCTTTTTCTTCCTGCTGTCGTTTATTTTATCTCAGAGATTTTCCCGTTAGTGTGTGTTTTTATATTCTTTCTGCATTCAGCAGATATACAACCCGTAGACATCAGTCTGCGTTTAAGTCATAGCTGACTTGGAGATTTCCTGCCTTAACTGCGTCTGCCTCAGCTTCAATTACGGTAGCGGGCTCATCGGGACCGAAGGGGCTGCCTTCCGAGAAAAACGCAAGAACAATACCGTATACAATGCTTGCACCTGCAACGATTGTGAGAATCGACCATACTAAACTTTTACCCATATATCCTCATCCTTTCATAACTAATCGGGCTTTGTTTTAACCTCTTTCGACACTTATAGTATAGCAGTATTTGCTTAATTTGGAAACCCTTAGACTATACAAACCTTATAAAAATGTATAAATATTTTTGTTAGCAATGCACAAGGACAAGGCTTGTTATTCCCAATAGGAAATATAATCGAGCGGCAAAACGCCCCTTTTTGTTCAACCTGCTTTAAAAAGAAGCCCCCTGTTTGTGCATTAGGACAAGCAGGGGGTAAATAGTCATTCCGACAGCACTGTATACTGTGTATATTTCGGAAAAATATTACAATACCTCAAAATAAAAGCCTCCGCCGAAAACTCAGCGAAGGCTAATAGTTTAATATCTTAGCTAAGACGGAAGGTTCTGACCTCGAAGGGCTTAATATCAAAGCTGAACGAGCCGTTTTCGGTCTTTACGGGCGCTTCGTCCTCCTCCATAATGTTGCACTCAGTCACTTTTGTAAAGGGCAGCGACATCTTTACGGTGACCGTGCCTCTGCCTTGCTCAGGCTCGTATACTCTCAGAATAAAGCCGTTGCCGTCCTGAGCCTTTTTAAGGGCATCGAGCACAACAGTCTTGCCTCCAAGCTCAACAAATGAACGATAAGAGGGGAGAGCGCCGTTATTTTTGCCGACGGCAATGGGGCAAAGCTCCTTGTTAAAGGTCAGCGCCTTATCGACCGTGCCGCCCTGCTGCCATGAGTGCCTGTGGGGATAGTAGGCATATTTAAAGGTATGCTCGCCCGTGTCTGCGGTTCTGTCCGGGCAGTTCGGCGCTCTTAAAAGGCTGATTCTCATAACCGAGCCGAATACATCATAGCCGTACTTGCAGTCGGTCAGCAGACTGACGCCGTAATCGCCCTCGGACAAATCCGCCCACTTGTGGCCGCACTGCTCGAACCTTGCTTTGTCGTAGCTGTTGTTTGAGTGGTTCGGCCTCTTGATTGCGCCGTGAGCTATCTCAAAGCTTGCAAAGGTGTTCAGAATATCCACATCAAAGCCCGCTTTAAGAATTTTATCCCGCTCCTGCCAGTTTACATAAGTGTCAAATTCAAGGTGGTTTTCATTTGCCCTGAGGATAATATCCTGTACTATCTCGGAGCGGTTGAACCTGCGCTTAACGGTGATTATACCGCAGACTTCGCTTTGCTCCTTTATTTCAATGCTCTCGGCGCTGGTTAAATCCCAGCGCTTCTTTTTATAATTCAGCTCCAGATTCCATGCGGTCTCATGCACGCATTTGTCCTGATGCACGGATAATAGATTGCCCGCACCCTTTAAGGTCTTCCTCTTGTTTGCCTTATCATAAATGCTTGTGATAATTCCGTTGTCGTTAAGCTCTACCCGCAGATAATCATTTTCAAGAAGATTCTTTGTCACGGTAACAACGCCCTTGACAGCGCTTAATTCGCTCTTATAGAGATAAACCTTATAGCCCATGGGCGGGATATTCTCAGCAAGCAGCTTCAGCTTGCCGTCTGAGGTCAAAACTTGCACAGGCTCGGTGCCGTCAACCTCTGCAAGATACCTGCCGTTCGTATCAATAATGACTTCTGACGAAACAGTATTGTGCGACAGATTCCAGACCGCCACGCCATCATCGGGGGAGGCTATTTCACGGCTTACGGCATTGAGCGCCGCAAGCTTTATCTCGGTGCCGTCCTTCATTATCTTCTCATAAGCGGGGCGGCAGTCCTCCATAGCCTCATGAATCGACGTGCCGGGCAGAATGTCATGGAACTGATTTGTTAAGAGTATCTTCCATGTGTCCTCTATTCTGTCTTTGTCGTACTCAAAGCCCGTGACAGCCGAGGCAATCAGCGAAGCCGACTCCGCCTCAGTCAGCAATATTTCACCCTTGCGGTTGCCCTTCTTTATAAAGCCCTGACTTGTGTAGGTACCCCTGTGGTTCTCATAGTATAGCTCATCGTTTATGACGGGCAGCTCAGTTTTAACCTTGCCGAGCTCATTAAAGAATTCTTCCGAAGTGCCGGTCTTAGCTTTCGGCAGACCCGGATAGTCCTTCAGCCTCTTTGCCCTTTCGAGCATAGTGTAGGTCGAGCCTCCGCCGCCGTCGCCGTAGCCGTACATTCCGAAGGCCTTGCGGAAAACATCCTTCTGGTCGTTCTCCTTCTGCGCCTTCATAAGCTCATAGGGCGTAAACTCGCCCTGATAATGGGTACGTGCCAGATAGCCGACTATCTCCGAGCCGTCGTGACCCTTCCAGACAAAGGAGGTGTACGGGAAGCGGTTTGTATCCTGCCCGCAAAGCTTTGCGGTGATAAAGTATTTCATCCCGCTTCGCCTAATAATCTGCGGCAGCGCCCACGAAAAGCCGAAGCAGTCAGGCAGCCAGTATGTGTCGGAGACAACGCCGAACTCCTTCTTGAAATACTCCCTGCCGTACAGAAGCTGCCTTATCAGGCTCTCGCCTGAGGCAACATTCGTATCCGCCTCTACCCAGACATTGCCGACAATCTCCCACTGACCGTTCTTCACCTTAGTCTTTATCTTCTCATAGATTTCGGGGCACAGCCGCTTTGTCATATCATAGACAATGGCCTGACTTTGGGCAAACTTGAAGTCCTCGTATTTGTCCATAAGCGAAAGATTATTGGCAAAGGTCCTCGCCGCCTTGCGCTCGGTCTCCTGTATCCTCCAGAGCCACGCAATATCAATGTGCGAATGCCCCTGCATTATGACCTCGCTTTGCGGAGTAAACTGTATCTTCGCAAGCCCCGCATTAAGGTGCTTTCTTGCCTCATAGATTGACTGCCTGACATGGCCTTCCTCAAAATCAAAGTCAACCATGTGAATACTGTCGTCAAGCAGCTTGTAAAGGCTCTCTTTGAGATATTCGTCTTCCACTGCCTTGTAAGCGTCAAGCAGCAGATAGATGTCAAAAATATAGCCCTCGCACTCACTGTCCACCCTGCACAGCCTTGCCTTTTCAAAGGTATAGGTTAGCGTCTTCGCCCCGTCCATCGCAAAGTCGCAGAAGCCCCCCGAGTCAATGGCAAGCTCCAGCTCAATGTCCAGAACGCCGCAGTCAAGGAACTTCCTGTCAACGATAATCGTATCCCTCGACGTCCAGCCACGGTTCATGGTGGAGCTTAAAGAGCCTGCAATCTCGCCGTTAATCTTCACAAGGGCCTCACCGCCGAAGTCTATTTCAAGGTAAACCCTGCTGTCTTTATAGCTTTCGGGTATTTCAACCCTCGTTCTGTATATGTTCGAGCAGTCGTATGAGGCGACCCACTTGTCGCCCAATGAAACGACCTCGTTTATTTCCTCGCCGTAATCATAATTGCCGTTTCCGAGGTATTTGCCGGATTTGACAAACACCCATTTCTCTATATTAAAGGCTTCAAAATCCCTGTATTTGTGCAGCTGCCGCATCATGAACTCAAGTACCTTCGGTTTAGGAGTTTTCATAACAGACCTTCCTTCAAAGTATTTGCTAAATCATAGCATAGCAAAACGGCAAAGACAATAGCGGTGAAGCTCAGTCTTTGCCGTAATTACGTTATGTTTAATTTTGTTTTTCAAGGATTATCTTCGCCGCAGTCTTGTAGCCCTCAAAGCCCTGTCCCGATACTGTGGCAACGCAGGCCTCCCTTATGTATGAAACCTGTCTGAAGCCCTCTCTTGCCGATACATCCGAGATATGAACCTCGACTGTGGGGATTCCGACAGCCTTCACTGCGTCAAGCAAGGCAACACTTGTGTGCGTGTATGCGGCGGGGTTTATGACAATGCCGTCGAACCTGCCGTAGGCCTCCTGAATTTTGTCCACAAGAGCGCCCTCGTGGTTAGACTGATAAATCTCAGGCTCGATATTCATATCAGCGCAAAAAGCCTTTATGTAATCCACAAGGTCGGCATAAGTCCTGCTGCCGTAAATCTCCGGCTCTCTTATTCCTAAGAAGTTAAGATTCGGACCGTTTATAAAAAGCAGCTTCATAATAAAACTCCTTTTGTCTTGCAAATACAGTCTCCCGAAAAGACGGGAGACTGTGATTACTTCTAATAATTAATACTTCGGGCGGCGGTCGTTGCTCTTATTGAAGTCACGCCTCGGAGCGGGGCGGCGGGGAGCGTCCGAAATGGTGTTCTCGGGAGTCAGACCCTCAACCTCGATTAATGCGTTTCTTCTTGAGAGGTTGATTCTGTTCTGCTCGTCAATGCCGAGTACCTGAACAATGACCTCGTCGCCAACATGGACAACATCCTCAACCTTGTCGGTGCGCTTAACGTCAAGGTGGCTTACATGGACAAGGCCTTCCTTGCCGGGAGCGATTTCAACAAAGGCGCCGAAGCTCATAATCCTTGTGACAACGCCCTTATAGATAGCGCCGACCTCCGGGTCGTTAACTATTGTTTCAATCATGTCAAGCGCACGCTTTGCGTCGTTAATGTCAAGGGAGGTAATATAAATTGTACCGTCCTCTTCAACATCAATCTTGCAGTTGCACTCGGCGCAAATCTTCTGAATAACCTTGCCCTGCTTGCCGATAACGTCGCCAATCTTCTCAACGTCAATCTTGGTAAAGAGCATCTTCGGAGCATACTTTGAAAGCTCTTTTCTCGGCTCGGCGATGACAGGCAGCATGACCTCGTCAAGGATATAAAGTCTTGCCTTCCTTGTCTTTTCAAGGGCTTCCTCGATAATCTCAAAGGTAAGGCCGTGAATCTTAATGTCCATCTGAATGGCGGTAATGCCCTTCTTTGTGCCGCCAACCTTAAAGTCCATGTCGCCGAAGAAGTCCTCAAGACCCTGAATGTCGACCATGGTCATAAAGCGGTCGCCCTCGGTGACAAGTCCGCAGGAGATACCCGCAACGGGTGCCTTAATCGGAACGCCTGCAGCCATAAGAGCAAGGGTAGATGCGCATATAGAAGCCTGCGAGGTGGAGCCGTTGGAGGAGAGAACCTCGGATACAAGCCTGATGGTGTACGGGAACTCCTCAACAGGCGGAATAACGGGTAAAAGAGCCTTTTCCGCAAGAGCGCCGTGGCCGATTTCTCTTCTGCCGGGGCCTCTTGAGGGTCTTGTCTCGCCAACGGAGTAGGAGGGGAAGTTGTAGTGGTGCATATATCTCTTGATGTCCTCGTTGTCAAGGCCGTCAAGATTCTGAGCGTCGCTTGCGGTGCCCAGTGTTGCAACGGTCAGTACCTGTGTCTGACCTCTTGTAAACATGCCTGAGCCGTGAGCACGGCTTAACAGATCGATTTCAGCAGAAAGCGGACGGATATCGTCAACGCCTCTGCCGTCAACACGCTTGCCCTCGTCAAGCAGCCAGCGCCTTACAATATACTTCTGCAGCTTATAAAGGCAGTCGTCTATCTTTGCGATTTCCTCAGGGAATTCCTCGTCAAACTTTGCGTGAACAGCCTCATATACGGGCTTCAGCCTTTCATCCCTGATGCGCTTGTCGTCTGTATCAAGAGCCATTTTGACATCCTCAATGGCGAACTCCTTGATAGCCTCATAAAGCTCGGGTCTGGGATCGTTGGAGGGGAATTCGACCTTCTCTTTGCCGATTTCCTTCTGGATACCCTTGATGAACTCAACGATTTCCTGGTTTACTGCATGGGCGGCCTTGATAGCCTCCAGCATCTTTG
The DNA here is from genome assembly GCA_012520115.1 of Clostridiales bacterium. Taxonomy (GTDB): domain Bacteria; phylum Bacillota; class Clostridia; order Oscillospirales; family Acutalibacteraceae; genus DTU053. Next base: position 36,663 of record JAAYOZ010000142.1, read on the forward strand.
CTTCGGAAACCTCACAGGCAGCAGCCTCAATCATAGCCACAAGGCTGTCTGTTGAAGCAACGGTAAGCGAGAGCTCCGAAACCTCTCTCTGTGCCTCGGTGGGGTTGATAACGATTTCGCCGTCAATAAGACCGACTGATACGCCGGAGATGGGGCCGTCCCACGGAATCTCCGAAATGCTCAAAGCAACGGAAACACCAATCATTGCGGCGATTTCGGGCTGGCAGTCCGGGTCAACTGACATGACTGTTGCCACAACGCCAACATCGTTTCTCATATCCTTGGGGAAAAGGGGTCTGATGGGTCTGTCTATAACTCTCGAAGCAAGGGTAGCCTTTTCGCTTGCCCTGCCTTCTCTTCTCTGGAAGGAACCGGGGATTTTGCCTACTGCGTAGAGCTTTTCCTCATAGTCAACGGAAAGGGGAAAGAAGTCAACGCCTTCTCTGGGTTTGTCGGCCATGGTAGCGGTGCAGAGTACCTCTGTTTCGCCGTACCTGATAAGGCACGAGCCGCCTGCAAGCTGAGCCATTTTGCCTGTTTCAATGATAAGCGGGCGGCCTGCAAGCACTGTTTCAAATGTTTTGAAATTCTGAGTCATTTTGTTACCTCTAAAATATATATTTCCAAGGTAAGCACTCGTTTAGCAATAAATACAATGATTTGACAGCCAAATCACTCTATTCACTGCTAAAACTCCGTGCTTTACCCATTGGATCAAATTGATGCGTATTTATTATAGCCAATTATGCTAAATAAATGTTCTGAAAAATCACCAAAATTAAATTTAGGGCGAAGGACTGAAACAGCCCCCGCCCCAACAAGTTATTTACGGATGCCGAGCTTTGCGATGATTGAACGGTATCTTTCAATATCTTTCTTTTGCAGATATGCGAGAAGGTTGCGTCTGTGACCAACCATTTTCAGAAGTCCACGACGGGAGTGATGGTCCTTCTTGTGATCCTTCAGATGCTCGGTCAGGTCGTTGATTCTCTTTGTAAGCAGAGCAATCTGAACCTCCGGCGAACCCGTGTCGCCTTCATGAAGGGCATATTCCTTCATTATGGCGGCCTTTTCTTCCTGTGTCATTTGTTTCACCTCATTAAATATTTTTGTCCGGCATCCCAGAGCAAGGCAGGTGAATACTCAATAAGAGTTTATTCCAGGCACCGAGATTCCGGTAGTATCAGCCTTTGCTGATAGCTGTTGTATTATAGCACAGCGGAATATAATTGTAAAGCCTTTAATCAATTTAAGTTATTTGAATAAATAATCGCAACAAGTGCATAAAAAACAGTGTAAAATAAGCGCATTATTGGCACAATTAACTGTTTTGAGGCTAAATTTTAACATATTGCTAAAGCAGCGTGCTAAAATTTTGTTAGTTTTTTAGCCCGATTAGAGTTTGTAAAAAGGGTGTCGATATGATACATTAATAGTACATTTGTGAGAGGTGTTGAAGAATGAAACTGTTTTCTGTAAAACCTGCTCTAAAGCAAACCATTTGGGGCGGAAAAAAGCTGATGAATACTTATCCGCATAGCTTAGGAATGTCGAACGTTGCCGAGGCATGGGTGCTGTCCTGTCATAAGGACGGCGAAAGCTATGTCAGAAACGGTGAATTCGCAGGCAAAACTCTCAGCGAAGTTATAGATATCTTAGGACACGAATGTCTTGGAACAAGGGCAGCGGGTCTTCAGGGGTTTCCGCTGCTTGTAAAGCTTATCGATCCGAGGGACAAGCTGTCCATTCAGGTGCATCCCGATGATGACTATGCAAAAAAATACGAAAACGATAACGGCAAAACCGAAGCATGGTATGTGCTTGACGCAGCCGAGGATGCAAGTATAGTATACGGTTTTAACAGGGATATTACAAAGGAAGAATTTAGAGACAGGATAAAAAACGGCACTTTGTGTGAAGTTCTGAATGTCGTTAAGGTTAATAAAGGCGATGTTATATTCCTGCCCCCCGGAACCATACATGCAATAGGCGGCGGGATTCTGCTTGCCGAGGTTCAGCAGAGCTCGAATCTGACATACAGGGTATATGACTATGACCGCATTGACAGAAACGGCTGCAAGCGTGAGCTTCATATCGATAAGGCCATCGAGGTAGCCGATACAAGCAAGGCCGAAGGTCGCTTCAAGCCGCAAGGAAAGAGGAAGCCCTGCGAGGGCGGAAATAAGACCCTGCTTAAAAAGTGCAAGTATTTCACAATGCGCCTGCTTGAGGTGGACAACAGACTCGACATCGTCAGCAATGAAGAAACCTTTATTTCTCTGCTTGTGCTTGAGGGCAGCGGCGCAATAGGCTGCGACGGTGAGGTTCTGCCGGTCAAAGAGGGCGACTGTGTTTTTATTCCCGCCGGAACAGGCAAGACCGTCGCCGCAGGCAAACTCAAGATGCTCAAAACAACTATTTAACAATATTTCAAAACTCAGCACGGTACTTCTGTCAGTACAGTGTTTTTTTTATTATTATTGCGAAAATTGTTAATTAATTATCTATTTGTCGCTATTGCTATTTTACTGAAATTGTTATATCTTATAGGTAAGAATTCTAATTCTTCAAGGAGTGATATAAGTGAAAAGAAAAACCAAACGCATCCTCAGTCTGTTTCTTGTTGCTGCTATGTCACTAATATTTTTGGTACCCGCTTTTGCGGCAGTAGCAAAAATTGATGTAACTCAGCCCAGCGACATCCAGCTTCAGTTCAATGAGGACGGCAAGTTCAAAATCATTCAGTTTGCCGATTGTCAGGATACCGCTCTCTATGCACCCGCTATGGTGGCTTTTATTGAGAGAGCGCTTGAGACCTATCAGCCCGACCTCGTAGTTTTCACAGGCGACAATGTCGTCCAACCCGTACCGCCTCTTAACAAAATGGCAATCGAGGCAATTATCGACCCCGTTGCTAAGGCAGGCGTTCCCTTTGCTTTTACCTTCGGCAACCACGATGCTGAAACCATAAGCAAGGAAACAATGTTCCAATATTACAGAAGCTACAGCAACTGCATTACATACGATCCGGTTCCGTCCCTTACGGGCATGGGCACCAGCAACAACACAATCCTCAGCTCCGACGGCTCAAGGATTGCCTTCAACCTCTGGATGATTGACTCCGGTATGAGAGCTAAAGAAGATAACGGTTACGACTATGTACATCAGGATCAGATAGACTGGTACAAGAGCACAAGCGAGGCTCTCGAGCTTGAAGCAGGCGGCAAGGTTCCGTCACTCATGTTCCAGCACATCCCCGTTCCCGAGATTTATGAGGTTTACCTTGAGGCAGCCCCCGGCGATTCCCCGACAAAGGTATACAACGGCAAGACTCTGGCTCTCAAGCTTAACCCCGCAATGGCAACAGGCTATCTCGGCGAGTGGTCCTGCCCGCCCAATATCAACAGCGGTCAGTTCGCAGCACTCGTTGAGCGCGGCGATGTTCTCGGTATAGTTACAGGTCACGACCATGTAAACAGCTTTGTCGGTACATATCAGGGCATTGACTTTATCCAGACACCTGGCATTACATTCTCTTCTTACGGCGATGATAAGGTCAGAGGCGCAAGACTGATTACTCTTGACGAGAATGACCCCTGGTCATACGAGACAGAGACCTTCACATACTTCGATTTATTCACCGACGCTGAGTACTATGGTCTTATGCTTAAGAGAATCCCCACGACTATGCTTCAGTTCGCAAAAGCATTCCTCTATCTCCTTCAGTATATCTTCTCTTTCTATCCGGCATAATAGTATAACTAAGCTCACAGGCTGACATTGCAAACGCAATGTCAGCCTTTTTATGTGCCTCAATAGGCAGACACGAATACATTAAATCTGCCTGAATTAAGCCGATTATTAATGTTATTTCTCAAAGGTATCCCGATACGTCTTTTCTTCTTGGGTTAGTTATAGAGGCATTATAAGCAAGCTGCGCAAATGCTTTCAGGCATAAAAAACGGGCTGCCGTTTTAGCAGCAGCCCATAGTTTATTTACTTATGACTTTTTCTGTGTAACAAGCCTTGTGATAAGCTTTATGATTTCCACCAGCGGAATAATCGTGAATGCGAGAACCATTGCAATTACAAACTCCTCAAGGCTGATGTGTGTGAACTTAAAGGCGTTGCTCAGGAAGGGGACATAGATAACAAGTGCGGTCATAATAAAGCTCGAAACAGCGGCGAACCAAAGGAACTTGTTCTGACCCTTTATTGTGAATATGCTGCCCCTCTGGCTTCTCATGTTGAAGCTGTGGAAAATCTCCGCCATGCTTAAGGTGAGGAAAGCCATTGTGGTGCCGTCTGCGCTGTCTGTCGCAACCCATGTACCGGATTTAATAAAGTGGCCGATGAAGTATGCGGCAAATGTTAGAATAGAAACCGCAATTCCCTGATATGCGATATCAAAGCCTATACCGCCGGAGAAAACGCCTGCCTTCGGGTCTCTGGGTTTTCTCTGCATTATATTGCTTTCGGCCTTTTCAAAGCCAAGGGAAAGGGCGGGGAAGGCGTCTGTGATAAGGTTAATCCAGAGCAGGTGAACGGGCTGAAGAATCGTAAATCCTAAGAGTGTGGCCGCAAAGATAACAAGAACCTCACTCATATTGGATGCAAGCAGGAACTGGATTGCCTTTCGGATGTTGTCGTAAATCCTTCTGCCTTCCTCGACGGCGCCGACGATAGATGCAAAGTTGTCGTCGGCAAGAACCATATCCGCAACATTCTTAGTAACGTCGGTACCCGTAATGCCCATGCCCACGCCGATGTCGGCATTCTTAATGCTGGGAGCGTCGTTTACGCCGTCGCCGGTCATGGCGGTTACATAGCCCTTCTTGCGCCATGCGTTTACTATGCGAACCTTATGCTCGGGCTGAACCCTTGCATAAACGCTGTACTTCTCGATGTCACGCTCAAACTCCTCATCGCTTAAAGCATTCAGCTCGGCGCCGGTGATTGCGCCCTCCTCGCTTTCAAGGAGGTTAAGCTGCTTTGCGATTGCGATAGCCGTATCCCTGTGGTCGCCGGTAATCATAATGGCGCGGATTCCGGCCTCCTTGCATTCCTTAACAGCGTCTATAACCTCGGGGCGAACGGGGTCAATCATGCCCGTAAGGCCGATAAAGATAAGGTCTTTTTCGAGGTTTTCCGGCTCGAAGGATTCTGGAGCCTCCGGATGAACCCTCATGGCGGCGCAGAGAACTCTCAGAGCCTTGCTTGCAAGAGCCTTGTTGGCGTTTACAATCTGAGCCCTCATAGCATCGGTCATGGGCTTGACTTCGCCGCCGCTTATGAATGCTACGCACCTTTTCAGCACCTCATCGGGTGCGCCCTTCGTGTACTGAATAATCTTACCGTCAATTTTGTGGACGGTACTCATCATCTTTCTTGAGCTGTCAAAGGGAGCCTCGCCGATTCTCGGAGCCGTTTTCTTTAATTCAGGCTTGGGATGTCCGTTTTCTTTTGCAAAGGCAACCAGTGCGGCCTCGGTAGGCTCGCCCAAAACGCTTGAGTCCTCTTGCAGCTCCGCATCGCTGCAAAGTGCCATAGCCGAGGACAGCAGGCCTACATCGTCGCCGAAATGCTCAACAACGGTCATCTTGTTCTGGGTAAGTGTGCCGGTCTTGTCGCTGCATATAATCTGAGCGCAGCCGAGGGTTTCAACGGCTGTCAGCTTTCTGATAATGGCGTTGCGCTTTGACATGTTCGTAACGCCCACGGAAAGCACAATCGTAACAACTGTCGCAAGGCCTTCGGGAATAGCGGCAACAGCAAGGCTGACCGCTAACATAAATACTTCGAGTATATCCATGAACCCGGTTTTTCTCTGGAACACAACCGTAAATATGAACATGAAGATACATATGCCGAGAATAAGGAAGCTGAGTATCTTACTGAGCTGTGCAAGTTTAAGCTGCAGGGGAGTCTGGGACTCTTCTGCTGAGGCAAGTGCGTCCGCAATCTTACCCATTTCCGTGTCCATGCCGGTTCCGGTTATAACTGCAGTACCTCTGCCGTAAACAACGGTGCTGCCCATGTAGACCATGTTCTTGCGGTCGCCGAGTCCGATATCGCCGTCAGCACAGGGTTTTAAGACTTCAGCAGTCTTGCTGACGGGGACGCTTTCACCGGTCAGGGCGGCCTCCTCGATTTTAAGGCTCGCACTGGTCAGTATCCTGCCGTCTGCGGGAACAGCGTCGCCGGCCTCAAGGATGACAACGTCGCCCACGACCAGCTCTTCGCTGGCCACATGCACGATCTGACCGTCCCTTAGTACCTTCGAGGTGGCGGCAGACATCTTCTGCAAGGCTTCAATTGCCTTCTCCGCCTTGCTCTCCTGATAAACACCGAGAATGGCGTTGATAAGGACGACAATCATTATAATAAAGAAATCCGCATAGCCTTCGGTATGCTCAGATGTTTTGTTGGAAATAAAGGTGGTAACCGCTGATATTACCGAAGCGATGATAAGAATAATGAGCATAGGGTCTTTGAGCTGGTCAAAGAACCGCTTAATCAGAGGGTCCTTTTTCTCCTCTTTAAGCTTATTTCTGCCGTTCTGTTCAAGGCGCTTTGCAGCCTCCTTTGAACTCAGACCCTTTTCAGTGCTTTCCACTTGCTGTAAAGCTTTAGATGCATCCTCAAGGTAATACTTCATGCCAGGTTTCCTTTCAAAGAGTATTTTGACAGCCGATTCTTTCAAGGCTTTTTTAAAAATATATTGCCCCTGTGGAGAGAAAATACTGTCGGCTATTAAAAAAAACCCATGTATAGTCAGGGATACTGGCTATACATGAGTCTGGTTATTTAATTCAAGCCAAGCCCGAAGGCCATGCGTGTTGACTTGAAACGCAATAAATGCGCCAACTACTCCCTCATGGTGCTATATATTTTTGTATATTATAACCGTAGGGAGAAATATTGTCAATAGTAAAAAAATTAACAATCAATAAAAACAGCAAAAAAAACCGGGATATCGAGTATCCCGGCTTCAGTTTAACCATTGATAAGGCTAAGTATCTGCTCTTTGGGTCTTGAGCCGACAGCCTTGTTGACGACCTGACCGTTCTTCATTACGACGAGGGTCGGAATGCTCATAACTGAGAACTGTGCTGCGAGATCCGGCTGCTCATCCACATTGACCTTGCCGACCTTGAACTTGCCGTCTGCTTCTTCGGCAATCTCATCAATCAGCGGAGAGAGTGCGCGGCAGGGACCGCACCATGAGGCCCAGAAATCTATAAGAACGGGTACATTGGACTTGAGAACCTCGGAATCAAAGTTTTCTTTTGTTATCTTAAGAACTGACATAGTATTTCCTCCCAAAAAATTGCGTACTTGATATACATCCTATTATGATTATAATTATTCCCATTTTTTATTCTGTAACATAGTTACATAAATATTCTGAGGCCACAATTAAACTTGTAAAAATATAGAATAAAGTGTAAACTGAAAGTGTAATTTAATAGTATTATAGTTTTCCGTTTTTTTCAATATATTTCGGATTTCGTTTGGAGATGTTAATATGGACGATATTATTATTGTCGGAAGCGGGCCCGCCGGAATCTCCGCATCGCTTTATATCAAGCGCGCGGGGCTGAGCGTAAAGGTAATAGGCAAGGACGGCGGCTCACTGGAAAAGGCAGATAAAATACAGAATTATTTCGGACTCGAAAAGGCTTTGTCGGGCTCCGAGCTTATACAAATCGGCATTAAGCAGGCAAAGGAACTCGGCGTTGAGATTATCACCGAAGAGGTGCTTGATATTTCATACGCCGACGAGGGCTTCGAGGTATCGGTCAAATCCGATACCTACAAAGCTTCAGCCGTCTTACTTGCGACAGGTGCCGCAAGAAAGGCTCCGAGAATCGAGGGTTTAGTCCAATTTGAGGGCATGGGCGTCAGCTACTGCGCCGTGTGCGACGGCTTCTTTTACAGAGGCAAGGAGGTAGCTGTCTTAGGCAGCAGCGAATATGCCCTGCATGAGGTCAAGGAGCTTCTGCCCATAGCCTCTAAGGTATCCGTGCTGACAAACGGTGTTGAGCCTGACGCAGACTTCCCCGCAGGCGTTGAGGTTTACAAGGCGAAAATCAGCAAACTGTTCGGCGCTGAGGTGCTTGAAGGCGCACAGTTTTCAGACGGTGCAGCACTTCGCTTCAACGGCCTCTTTATTGCGGTAGGCAGTGCAGCCGCAGGCGACCTTGCAAGAAAGCTCGGCGCAAATGTGGTTGACAACAAAATCTCCGTTAATGCGGATATGGAAACAAACATCCCCGGCCTATATGCGGCAGGGGACTGCACGGGAGGCATAATGCAGGTTTCGACCGCCGTTGCAGAAGGCGCAAGGGCAGCCTTAAGCGCAATTGACTATGTAAGAAAGAAAAAGAAAAGCAAATAACTTAAAGCCGCCGAAAGGCGGCTTTTTTATGTGCAAAGCTTAAAACAGGAACGAAAAAGCCTTTGTCAGGAACATATCCATAACCGACGAAATCAGAATCAGCACAACAATAATTATGTAGCGTGACATATATGTTTTTATCCCGTCGGGGGAGGCGGACTTCTTCGACGAAACTACTTTCAGCATCTCGCCAGACATCCTTATGCTCTCGCCGCAGCTTATTATCAGGGCTACCGTTGAAATCACCGCTCCGGGCAGAATTATAAGCAGATAATACAGTATCC
>JAAYOZ010000143.1 GCA_012520115.1 Clostridiales bacterium
CTTCGTCCGACCGTAGGACCGCCGGATGACGGCCTGAATACGGGCCTGAAGCTCCGTAAAGTCGAAAGGCTTTGTAACATAATCATCAGCGCCGCTGTTTAATCCGTATGCCCGCTGTGAAACATCGCCCCGTGCAGTGATTATTACAATGGGCGTCTGCAACTTCTGTTCCCGCAGCGAGGTCAGAACATTCAGTCCATCCTTATCAGGAAGATTTAAGTCCAGCAATATGGCGTCATATCCGTTTATCATCGCCTTTTCTTCGCCGTCGGTTGCGGTATTTGATATGTCGACGGAAAAACCGCACTTTTCCAGACCTTCTCTCATCACCAGAGCAAGAGCCGTATTATCCTCAATTATTAATAAACGCATAATCTCACCTCAACTTATATAATTATAGGCTTTCGAATGTTAAATTAACGTTAAGGTTTTTCTAAAAGAAAACCCTGCGGTTCGTGATACTGACCGCAGGTGTGTAATCATTATGGATATAATTTTTTTTCGAGGCTGTGGACGGGGCCGGCAATTTCAATCTATGAACGAGCATATATGTGAAATATTTAAAGGAGGAGAGTTATCTGTGTAAATTTCATTCCAGTTTGTGTCAACATTTTTTGTGCAAATACCGATCAGTCAGAAATCCGGCAACCATGAAAATCCTATACTGCGGCCATATTTTATTATTTTATCAGTCCTTGAGGTCTAAATCAGTCTAACCTTTTTCTTATTTAAGTGACAAACGAAGTGTATGATGATATAATGTTTCGGGATTAATCTGATTTACTCCTTCTGCTGAGAATATAAGCTGATTAAGGGAAAGAATATAATAATTTCAGATATCCAAGACTATTATCAAAATAAATGCAGAGATGAAGCTATGGGAATTTTAATGGATTTGCTGCTGATGTTAAGCGGAGTTGCCGTATTCATGTTCGGCATGAAGCAGATGAGCTCCGGCTTGGAACGCAGCGCGGGATCGGGAATACGTAATCTTTTCAAAAAATTCAACAAGAACAGGGTTCTTAATTACGGGATTGGTATCGGGGCTACTGCTCTGGTCCAGTCTTCGTCTGCAACTTCAATTATGACCATCGGACTTGCTCACGCTAATATTGTCACCGTTAAGCAAGGCTCGGGTTTTATATTGGGAGCAAAGGTCGGCACAACGCTTACAGCGTTTATCTTTGCCCTTTCGGGACTCAGCAAAGGCGGATTCAATATAAGCAATGTTTTTGCGGCGTTTGCGTTCGTCGGTGTTTTCATAGTCTTTGCCTCCGCTAACGAAACGCTTAATAAAATTGCGCCGTTACTTATCGGATTCGGAATGCTGTTTGTAGGTATGGAAGTAATGGAAAGCGCAATCGGGGGAGCAGACTCGACGCTTAGTGTTGAGCTTGCAAAAGTATTTAAATATGAAATTATGCAGAATCCCGTTTTGCTGATTGTGTTGGGAATTGTTTTTTCAGGTATCATCCAGTCATCTACAGCCGCAACAGGTATTTTTATAGCCCTTTTGACTACCGGGGTCATCCAAAGTGTGGATCAGTCATTTTTCCTTATGATGGGAGCCAATATCGGAACCTGCAGCGACGGCATAATGGCGGCTATGACCACAAACGCCAACGGTAAACGGATAGCTTTATTCCATTTGCTCACCAGCGTAATAGGTGCAGTATCATTTTCGGTTATTCTTGTTCTTTTCAGAGCACCCATTGTCGCCCGATTTGAGAGCTTATTCCCGGGTCAACCACAGTTCAGCCTTGCAACATATAATCTGATTTATAACAGTGTTTATACTTTGGTTTTGCTTGCGTTTATTGATCCGTTAGTCATGCTTGTGACAAAACTGGTGAAAGACAAGCAAGAAAAGCTTGAAGAACTGTTATATATTGATGAACGTTTCCTTAAGACGCCGGCGGTTGCCATTACACAGGTGCTTATGGAAATGATCGAGATGGCTTTTCTCGCTAAAGAGAACATTGTCCGTGCATATAATTCACTTGTCAACGGAGATATGTCTGAAAGCAAAAAAATATCTGAGGTTGAGTACCGAATTGACTTCTTAACTAATAAGATTACCGGTTTTTTAATCAAGATTTCATCGGTCACCAAATTTGCCGGTGACGCAAAACTTATCGGCGGATTTCATCATGTGGCAAACGATATTGAGCGCCTGGGCGATTATGCGGTGCGTATAGCAAATGAAACCGGCTATATGAAAGAAAATAATATTCAATTCTTAGATGAGACCAAAGAGGAGCTTAACCTGGTCTATGATAAAATAATGGAAATGTTTGACTTAGGACTTGATGCGTTTAAAAATCGCAGAATTGATAATTTTAATAGGATTTCGAATCTTCGCAAGGAAATTAATAGTATGGTAACTTCTACCCGTGAGGAACATGTAATGCGCCTCAACTCCGGAATGTACCCTGTTGAGGTCTCCAAGAGTATTTATTCGGTTACTTTTTCAATGCAAAGAATAGCGGCACATATTGAAAACATTGCTTTCTCTGTTCGCTCCACAACCGGCAGCAGTACGGAAGCGTTAAAAGCCATTGAAGCGGAAATGAAAAAAAGAAAAAATCCGGAACTCTATCAGGAGAGTGAACAGTTTAGTTAACGTTCAGCAAGTAATTGAATCGGTTGATTCAGGTTATCGAGCAGAAATAAGAAAATACATTAATTTAACCGCCCCTTCCTTTCGGATCGGGCGGTGTTTTTTATGCGGGGATGATGATTCATTCAGAGGTATTTTCGGCATAAAAAACGAGGACATAACGCAATGCGTTATGTCCTCTTACATGGTTGCGGAGAGAGGATTTGAACCTCTGACCTCCGGGTTATGAGCCCGACGAGCTACCGGACTGCTCTACTCCGCGTCGTTTGGGTGCCTATATAATATACAACATACGTTTAATAAAATCAAGCCCTTTTCGCATATTTTTCAAATCTAATTTGTTCCAGCCTTAGCATAAGCTTTTGAATATTTATTGCAATCGCCCTGCTGATATTCGCAAGATAACAGGTTATAATTAATATAAAATATCCCCTCATAAAAGCTTATATTCAGATTCTTTACTTTAAGCTTTGTTCTGATGTATAATCTTCTAACATAGAGGAAGATTTTGTAAGCTTATGCAAATTAACAGAATATAAAGACTGTGAAGGAAAAAAGACACCTTGCTCTTTTCAAGAGAGCCGCTGGTCGGTGCAAAGCGGCAGGGGCTTTGTGTGCATAGCTCGTTCCGGAGTCGTCTGTCTGAAAATCGATTAATCAAAGTAGGGCGGAACGGTTGACAGCGTTATATGTCGGACCCCTGCCATATTGGCCGGTCGTGAGGGCATTTTTATGCCGAATCAGGGTGGTACCGCGGAGAAATTCGCCCCTTTTGCAGCAGTGCTAAAGGGTTTTTGTTTTTATGGGGCATTTTAGGCTCAGGCTAAGCGGAGTCTTTCGGAGGTCAGGATGAGTAAAGTCGGAATATTCGGAGGCAGCTTCAATCCTCCCCACATAGGGCATCTCAGGCTCGCCTTGTCTGCGGCAAAAGAGCTTTCATTAGATAAGGTTCTGATTATCCCTGCATTAAAGCCCCCTCATAAAGTGAATCCCGCACTTGCTTCGCCCTCTGACAGGCTCAGAATGTGCGAGCTTACCTTTACGGATAAGGTTTTTGAAGTCTCCGACATGGAGCTTCACAGAGAGGGCAAAAGCTACACAATAGACACGATTCGTGCAATCAGAAGGCAAAACCCTGACGACAAGCTGTTTTTAATAGTCGGAGCTGACATGCTCCTGAGCTTCCACACATGGAAGGACTACAAAGATATCCTATCTTTATGCACCCTTGTGGCAGCTGTCAGAGAAGGGGACGGCAGCGAGGAGCTGTCAGCCTATAAAGACAAAATGCTCACGGGCTTTGATGTAAGAATACTGGAGTTTACACCAATCCCCATAAGCTCTTCTGAAATCAGAGAAAGCATTAAAGAAACGGGTACTTCGGAATTTATCACTCTCGAAGTGAAAGAATATATAGAAAGCAGGATGCTTTATAAGTAGTTTTGACATTGCAGAATTGACACAAATGGCGAAAGAGGTGCTGTCGGAAAAACGCTTTACACACTCCTTAAATGTGGCAAAGGCAGCGCAAGAGCTGGCGGAATTTAACCACTGCGACATTGAAAAGGCATATATAGCCGGTTTGCTGCACGACATTACAAAGGAGCTGCCCATTGAGGAGCAGCTGAAGCTGTTGCAAATAGGGAATATAGAGCTGACTGAAGCTGAAAAAGCCTCGCCCGCATTGTGGCACTCCACAACCGCCGCCGTTTATGCTAAGGAAAACCTCGGAATTGAGGACGAGGATATATTAAACGCCATACGCTACCACACCTCCGGCAGAGCGGGCATGAGCACACTCGAAAAGGTGATTTATCTGGCGGACTCCATATCGGAGGAGAGGCATTACCACGATGTAGACGAAGTCAGAGCCGCCGCAAAAAGAAACCTTAATGAAGGTGTTATGCGAAAGCTTAAATTCGCCATTAACGCACTCACCGCAAAGGACAGGCCAATTTGCAGCAACACTATTGACGCATATAATGAATTAATACTAAAGCAAAATAACGAGAGGACGAAATAGATGAGCAGAGATTTGCTGAAAAAGATAGTTAAAATACTCGACGACAAAAAGGCAGAGGATATAGAGGTAATAGAAATTAAGGAGCTGACCATCATATCCGACTATTTTGTTTTAGCCTCCGGCACATCCACCACACATATCAAGGCACTGACAGACGAGCTTGAAGAAAGGCTCTCAGCCGAAGGCATAAGGCCCCGTCAGATAGAGGGCAGAGCAACGGGCTGGATACTGCTCGACTATCAGAACATCGTAGTTCATATATTCCTACCCGATGCAAGGGAATATTACAACCTGAGCCGACTATGGAACGACGCTGCTCGAATCGCTCCTGAGGAGCTGTTAAGTCATATTTCTTAAATTAATTTGTGACGGGAGAATTTTAAATGGAATATAATTTTAAGAAAATAGAGAAAAAGTGGCAGGATAACTGGGACGCTTCGGGCGTTTTCCATGCAAAGCTCGACACATCAAAGGAAAAATACTATTGTCTTGTAGAGTTTCCCTATCCGTCGGGACAGGGTCTGCACGTTGGTCACCCCCGCTCCTACACGGCACTTGATATAGTTGCCCGCAAGAAAAGGCTTCAGGGCTATAACGTGCTTTATCCCATGGGCTGGGACGCCTTCGGCCTGCCCACCGAAAACTATGCAATAAAGAATCACATCCATCCGGAGATAGTAACAAGGGACAATATCGCGAGGTTTAAAAGCCAGCTTAAAGCCCTCGGCTTCTCCTTTGACTGGAGCCGAGAGATAAACACCACCGACCCCTCTTACTACAAGTGGACTCAGTGGATATTCTTAAAGCTGTTTGAAAACAACCTGGCCTATAAAAAGGAAATGGCCGTAAACTGGTGTACCTCCTGCAAGTGCGTGCTTGCAAACGAGGAGGTCGTAAACGGCGTCTGCGAGCGCTGCGGCAACGAGGTCGTCAGATAGGTAAAAAGCCAGTGGATGCTCAAAATCACCGAGTACGCCGACAGGCTTGTGGATGACATCGACGAGCTTGACTTTATCGAGAGGGTAAAGCTCCAGCAAAAGAACTGGATAGGCCGCTCCCACGGCGCACAGGTTGACTTTATATCAACCGAGGGCGACAAGATAACCGTATACACGACAAGACCCGACACGCTTTTCGGCGCAACATATATGGTTCTGTCCCCCGAGCATCCCCTTATCGACAAATGGGCAGGCAAGCTTCAAAACATAGACGAAATCAACGCTTACAGGGAGATGGCCGCCCATAAGAGCGACTTTGAGCGCACCGAGGTCAATAAGGACAAAACGGGCGTAAAACTCCAGGGCGTAAGCGCCATCAACCCCGTAAACAATAAAGAAATCCCGATTTTCATCTCCGACTATGTTCTCATTTCCTACGGCACAGGCGCAATCATGGCCGTTCCGGGACATGACACAAGGGACTGGGAGTTTGCAAAGAAGTTCTCACTGCCCATTATCGAGGTAGTAAAGGGCGGAGACGTTGAAAAAGAAGCCTTCACCGACTGCGAAACGGGCATTATGGTGAACTCCGGCTTCCTTGACGGCCTGCCGGTTGAAGAAGCCAAGGAAAAGATTGTCGACTGGCTTGTAAAAGAGGGCAAGGGCGAGAGTAAAGTCAATTTCAAGCTGCGTGACTGGGTATTCTCAAGGCAGAGATACTGGGGCGAACCGATTCCGATTGTTGAATGCCCCAAGTGCGGCTTTGTGCCTATCCCCGAAAGCGAGCTGCCTCTGAAGCTGCCCATGGTGGAAAGCTATGAGCCGACAGATACGGGCGAGTCACCCCTTGCAAAGCTGACCGACTGGGTAAACACCACCTGCCCGAAGTGCGGCGGCGCTGCTAAAAGAGAGACCGACACCATGCCTCAGTGGGCAGGCTCCTCATGGTACTTCCTGCGCTACTGCGACCCGCACAATGACGAGTGCCTTGCCTCAAAAGAAGCCCTCGATTACTGGCTTCCCGTCGACTGGTACAACGGCGGTATGGAGCAC
>JAAYOZ010000144.1 GCA_012520115.1 Clostridiales bacterium
AAAATTTCATTCCTTTAGCCATTATTTACCTCAAATTTGTCAATAAGCAGGATTTTTCCTGCGTCTTTGTTTCATTATCATAAAATACAAAGCCTGTATGGCATAAAATATACAGCGGTGGTGAAAATGAAGAAACTTTTTATTAAAAACGAAAAAGGGCAGACTATGGTTGAGTTCGCTCTGGTACTGCCGCTAATATTGTTTGTTATCTGTGGTCTTATTGACTTCGGCTGGCTTTTTTATAATCAGTTAAGCCTTAACAATGCCTGCCGTGAGGCCGCAAGATATGCTGTTGTCAATGTGACTGAGGCGGATCTTGTAGACAAGGTTGACGAGAAGGCCGAAGAGGAGACCAGAGGTTTATTTAAAAACGGAATAAATACACAGATAAGGTTTACAAACACATCGCAGCCGCTTGAAGGGGATATGGTCATAACGCTTACTGCGGATATGAAAGTATTGACCCCTGTTCTGGCCTTTTTCTCCAGGGGCACGACCCGACGGCTGGTTGCTACCGTAACTATGAAAGCAGAAAGCTAAGAAAGCCTTTTAATAAATTATAACCTCTTGAAGGGATGTAAAGAAATCTATGAAAAAAGTTTATCTTATTGCCACTGTTATAGCTCTTATTACCGGTTTGACGACTTTCTTTGTGTTTAAGTCCGTAAGCGGAAAAAAGAAGGTTAAGGATGTCGATGTGGATGTAGTTATTGCCGTCGTCGACATTAAAGAGAACACCACCATAACCGAAGATATGGTACAGGTTATTAAGATGCCCCAGTCTCAGACTAAGACAGGCTATTTGACTAATGTCAGCCACGCTGTCGGCAAGCTTACCATCTTTTCAATTCCTAAGGACGGGCAGGTTCTTTCAAGCCAGCTGATTGCTTTAGGCGACCCGAATGTCGATACAACAAACAACAAAAAGCTTTCATTAATACTTGAGCCGGGCGATTATGCGCTTTCGGTACCGGTTACTCTTATCGATGCCGTAAGCTATTTCCCCCGTGAAAACGACTATGTTGACGTTTACTTAGTCGAAAAGGTCACTCCCTCAGAGGTCGGCCAGACCGATGTCAACGGCAGTACCTATGAAGAAGAGGATACAAAGGTAAAGCTGATTGTCGAGCAGGTAAGAATATTAAAGGTTTCCAACTTGCAGCAGGAGGCTACCGCAGCAGCAACCGGAGCTCCTATAACCGCTTTTACGGAAGTCACCCTGAGACTGAACAAGACTCAGGTTCAGAAGGTTGCCGCCGCAATGGGTCAGGGCACAATTAAGCTCGCACTTTCCGCCTTCGGCGAATCGGATATCGAGACAAGCACGACTCAGGCAGTCACCACACCCCCATCATCTGAAGCTGCATCCGAAAACGAGTAATTTCAATATATAATTTCGTTATAATAAAAATGCTTTGCCAAATTGAAAGGAACATGTATGGAAAAGCTTAATATAGTTGTACTTTCAACGGATTTGGATTTAAGAATTCAAGTCAAAAACAGCATAACTTCCGAACGTATGGTTATTGCGGGCTTCGGCGATTTTAACGACGCCGGCTTAGTTAAGCTGAGCGGACTTTACCCGGATGTTGTCATCTGTGCAGTAAAGGGTACGGTGCCGGACCATGTCTTTAGCTTTATCCAGACCATACAGACAACCGTCCACGGCTGCTTTGCTCTGCTTATGACCGATGATATAAGTGTAGATCTGGTTAATAAGGCCGCTCAATTTGGCTTCAGAAAGGTAATGCCCCTTGATATTCCGCCCCAGGAGCTTGAGGAGACCATAAATACAATCTACACCCTTGAGCTTGAGCGCAATATCGACTCCAACGCAAGCAAAAAGGTGCGCTCAAAGGTCATCTCCGTATTCAGCGGTAAGGGCGGCACGGGCAAAACGACTGTGGCCGTAAACCTTTCGACCGCACTCGCAAAGCATG
>JAAYOZ010000145.1 GCA_012520115.1 Clostridiales bacterium
ATTTATTTCAATAATAGGACGGCCAAATGTGGGCAAGTCCTCAATACTTAACAGGCTGATAGGGCAGAAGATAGCCATTGTCACCCCAAAGCCCCAGACCACAAGAACAAGAATCATGGGCGTGCTGACAGAGGGCGACACTCAGCTTGTTTTTACCGATACGCCGGGATTTCATCAGCCTAAAACCCTTTTGGGCGAGAAAATGGTGCAGGCTGTGGGCGACAGCATATCCGGCGTTGATGTCTGCATGCTTGTAGTCGAGCCTGAAAAGGAAATCCATACCGCCGAGGTTGAGCTTCTTAATAAGATAAAGAAGCTTTCCCCGCCGGCAGTTCTTGTGATTAATAAGATTGATACTCTAAAGAATAAGGCGGAGATTCTTCAGACAATCGACCTTTTCCGCTCCGAATACGATTTTGACGCTATTGTTCCCGTGAGCGCAAAGGACGGGGACGGTCTTGATGATTTACTTCAGGTTCTTCTGTCCCATGCGTATGAATCCGTTCACTTTTTCCCTGATGATGCTCTGACAGACCAGCCGGAAAGGGTAATCGCAGCCGAAATTATAAGAGAAAAGCTGCTTTTACTGCTCGACAAGGAAATCCCACACGGTACTGCGGTCAGCATTGAGCGCTTTTACGAGCGTGAGGACGGCAGCGGTATTCTTGACATAGATGCCGAAATCTACTGTGAACGTGACAGCCACAAGGGAATAATCATAGGCAAAAAGGGCGCAATGCTTAAAGAGGTTTCAACCCGCGCCCGTGTGGATATGGAGAACTTCTTCGGCTGCAAGGTTTTTCTTACAACTCATGTTAAGGTCAAAGAGGGCTGGAGAAACAGAAGCGGACTTATCCGCAACTTTGGCCTTGATTAAGGCGGATTGTTATGATATTTACCACAGATGCGGTTGTTATCAGAGAGCGCCAGGCAGGTGAGGCAGACAGGCTGTTGACCCTTTTGACCCGTGACAGGGGAATAATCGACGCCTTTGCAAAAGGTGCCTGCCGCCCTAAAAATAAGCTTCACGGCGTAACACAGCTTTTTTCATATGCCTCCTTCACTTTTTTTGAGGGCAAGTCCGTTTCCGTAAACGAAGCCCAGCAGAAGGAGCTTTTTTTCGGCCTTCGTGATGACATCGAAAGGCTCTCACTTGCACAGTATTTTTGCGAGGCAATGTGCCTTATCGTACCGTCAAATGTGGATTCAGAGGAATATCTGAGGCTATTATTAAACAGTTTTCATTTCCTGTCAGAAGAAATCCTGCCTGTAAGAATGCTCAAAGCCGTATTCGAGCTGAGAATAGCCGCAATTGCAGGCTATATGCCTGATTTGGTTGCATGCTGCGAATGCGGCAGTGCGGATGCCGATTTAATGTATTTTGACATTGAAAACGGTGTAATTACCTGCAAAGATTGCTTAACCGATCGGTCACGGCTTATGCCAATCAACGCCTCCGTTCTTACGGCAATGAGGCATATTGTGTATTCGCCCTTAAAGGACTTATTCAGGTATTCGCTGACGGGCGACAGTCTGCAAAGGCTGTCTCAGGTGACTGAAGCCTTCTTCCTTCACCATATGCCTTATACCTTCAAAACCCTTGAGTTTTATAAAAGTATTGCTACATAATTTGCTGATGCTTAATGAGCATCGGCTTTTTTGTGCGTTTAGGGCCGAATTGTCTTGATTAAATTAAAGGCTTATAATACAATATTTCATAATAATGGAAATTACTTAGGGGCTGAGTTATGGAAAAGTATTTTCTTGGAGCAGACGGCGGCGGCACAAAGACAACCGTCAGAGTTGCCGATTCGAGAGGCAAAATAGTTGCCGAGGTTGTCGGCGGCTCGATTAACTATTATTCCGAAGGCCTTAGCAGGGCAAGAGAAAATATGGCTGCGATTCTTACTGAGCTTAAAAAGCTTAAGCCTGAGATTGAAATTTACTCCGCCTTTATCGGTATGTCTGCTCTGTATAAGAGGGCTACCGAAAAGGAGTGCTCCGACTTTTTCACAGGTGTTATAGACGCACCCTTCACTCTTATGGACAGCGACCTTTTTATCGCCCTCGAAGCCATGGCGGTGGAAGGGGAGTGCGCCGTGATGATTTGCGGCACAGGCTCAATGGTCGCCGGCAGAAAAAAGGACGGCACAATCTTTGTAAAAGGCGGCTACGGCTATATCCTCGGCGATGAAGGCAGCGGATATAATTTAGGTCTGGCGGGCATAAAAAGAGGCATTTCAGCCTTTGAGGGCGCAAAGTCCGAAACAAAGCTCGTCGAAGCCCTGCAAAGCTATTACAAGGTAAACGATTTGCATGAGCTGATTGACATTTTCTACGACCCGCCCATGGAGAGAAGCGCAATCGCCGACTTTGCTAAGACGGTCTTTAAGTGCGCCGAAGACGGAGACAAGGCCGCAATCGAGCTTGTAAAATTCGAGGCAGAGGAGGCAGCTCTTACCGCATGTGCGCTGTTAAAGGAGTTCGACTCTCCCGTCAGCCTCGGAGTATACGGTGGAATGTTCCAGCACCACAAGATTTACCTCGAATTCTTTGCAGATAAGCTAAACTCAATTATAAAGACTAAGGAGATATTTTTACTGCCTATGCCGCCCGTAAACGGCGCAATTCTTGCTGCTATGAAGGAAAGCGGCATTAACATAACCCGGGAAATAATCGATAATTTAAAGGAGGTTTAATTATGGTTCACCCCCTGCCCCAAAAAATCGAAGCAAAAGAGTACATATCATGCGCTGAGACCCCTGCAATAAAGCTGACAGCCCCGCAGGATTTTCTTGAAAAAAGAAAGGCCTCAGGCTCGGTATTTTCGGAGTCGGGCAATGTAGAGGTTACAGCAGTAATAAAGGACTGCCGAGAGTATTCATATATTAACGAAATCGCTAAATTCACAAGAGAAAAGTATATTCTTGAAATTTCCGGCGATGAAAAACAGATTGAGATTAAGGCATATGCGGCATCTCAAAGGGGACTGTGGTATGCCCTTAATACGATTGAGAAGTTTGCAGCGAAGAACAGCTTTCCGATTGGCACGATAACAGACTATCCGCTCTTTGAAATGCGTGGTCTGATTGAGGGCTTTTACGGCAATCCGTGGAGCTTTGAAGCAAGGCGTGAAATAATCGCCCTTGCCGCAAAGAACAATATGAACACCTATTTCTACGCCCCGAAGGACGACTCATACCACCGCAGACGCTGGAGAGAGCTTTATCCCGAAAAGGAATTATCGGAGCTTGCCGACCTCGTCCGCTTTACGGGCGACGTCTATATGGACTTCCATTACTGCATTGCCCCCGGACTTTCCATGTGCTATTCGTCAGAGGCTGATTTCGAGGATTTAGTAAACAAGACTAAGCAGCTTTATTCAATCGGCATCAGGAAATTCGGTCTTCTGCTCGATGATATCCCCGAAAAGCTCGCCCACAAGGAAGATGTTGAGCAATACGGCGAAACCGTCAACGCACATATTGACCTTATCAACAGGTATTATGATTTTGTGATAAAGCTTGACGGCGAAAACGAGCTTACAATCTGTCCGATGCTCTATCACGGCAAGGGCAACGAGTACTATATCGCAAAGCTCGGTCAGACCATTCCGCCGATGGTTAATATCTTCTGGACGGGACTTGACATCTGCTCAAGGGAAATCACCACCTATGAAGCTATCAGATTCATTGATAATACAAAGCACAGGCCACTTTACTGGGACAACTACCCTGTAAACGACGCCGAAATGCTCAATGAAATGCACATAGGCCCGATTATCGGCAGGGAAAACGACCTTTACAAGTCCGCTAAGGGATTGATTGCTAACTGCATGGAGTACGCACAGTGCACCAAAATCCCCCTTATGACAATAGCCGATTATCTGTGGAATCCTGAGAAATATGATTCAGACAGCTCCTTCAGAAACGCTGTTGATGCAAATATTGAAGAAGAGGGCAGGGAGCACTTCATAATCTTCGCCGACCACTTAAAGACCTCCTGCCTGAAGGACGCCAACTCATACATTATGGAGCAGGCTCTTGTAAAGGCTGCGGCAATGCTTACAGGCGGCGACTTCTTAGGCGCATTCAGCGAGGTTGAGGAATACGGCAGCAAGCTGTTTGCAGCGGCAGATTATCTGAAGGATAAGAATGAAGGCATTTATGCCGAGCTTAAACGCTGGAAGGATAAGTTTGTATTCTGCGCCGAGATTTTCGAGCAGGCTGTGGAATACATGAACACCGGCGATGAGGAAGTCGGAAAGAAAATCGCCGAGATGAACGCAAAATATAACTCTGAAGCAACGGTTCTGACGGGCTTCTGCTTCAGAGCCTTTATAGAACTGATACTTGCCGGACTGGATGTAGAAGATTAAGGAGGAAAAATTAATGTCAAAGATTATAGGCGAAGCAATACCGAATATTCCGTGGCAGGAAAGACCTGCCGGTTGTAAGGATATAGTCTGGAGATATGACGAAAATCCTATCATAAAGCGTGATGCCTTACCGGATTCAAACAGCATATTCAACAGCGCTGTCGTAACTTTTAAGGACGGCTTTGCAGGCGTTTTCAGAGTTGACGACACGACCCGCCGTCAGACTCTGCACAGGGGCTTCAGCAGGGACGGTATCAACTGGGATATAGACGAAAAATGCATTGAATTTGTCTGTGACGACCCCGAGATTTCAAACTTTATCTACGGCTATGACCCGAGGGTCTGCTTTATTGAGGACAGATATTACGTAACATGGTGCAACTGCTATCACGGACCCACAATAGGCATTGCCTATACCTTTGACTTTGAGACCTTTTATCAGCTTGAGAATGCATTTTTGCCCTTTAACCGCAACGGCGTAATGTTCCCGAAGAAAATCGGAGGCAATTACTTAATGCTCAGCCGCCCGAGCGACAGAAGCCACACGCCCTTCGGCGACATTTTTTTAAGCCAGAGCCCCGATTTGTGCTACTGGGGCAAGCACAGGCATGTAATGGAGCCGAAGCAAAGCTGGGAGAAAACAAAAATCGGCGCAGGCCCGATTCCCATCGAGCTTGACGAAGGCTGGCTGATGATTTATCACGGCGTGCTTACCTCCTGTAACGGCTTTGTATACAGCATGGGCGCCGCAATTCTGGACAAGGACGAGCCGTGGAAGGTTAAATACCGTGCAAAACCGTATATCTTGAATCCGAGAACCGATTATGAATGTGTCGGCGATGTGCCAAATGTTGCCTTCCCCTGCGCCGCACTTGCCGATGCCGAAACTGGCAGAATCGCCATCTATTACGGCTGTGCGGACACAACCGTGGGTCTTGCTTTCACACAGGTCGATGAGCTTGTGGATTTTATCAAGAGGAATAACGGATAATAAAAAAGCAGAGGTTTTTAAACCTCTGCTTTAACTCAAACTATGTTGACAATCAGCCGACCTTTTCGCCGTCCTTAATCTTGATTTTGCCTACAAAGGGAGCTTTAAGATAGCCGGACATCTTGTCGCCTTCGAACTCAAGGAAAGCTTCGATCTCTTTGCCGGGAAGAAGTGAAACTTCGCCCTTACCCTTGAGGGTATTTCCTTCTTCAACGATATCATAGAAGCGGAAATCGGGGAGTTCCATATCAGCGTTGAGCTCGATGTCGAAATCGTATTCGCCGTCTTTATCCTTGATTTCGAGAATGACATCTCCCTTAAAGAACATGTGGTCTACACGGGCTTTCCATTTTCCTAAACCTATCATTCTATTATCTCCTTCTTTACAGCCGTAGCTGGAATGTAAAATAAATGGTTGGTGTTATATTACCATTATTTCCTAACGCAGTCAAGCCGAATTAAAGCAGCAAACAGCAATTCATCATTTTTATACTGTTTTTATTTATCTATTTTGTTTAATTTGCTTAACTCTAATTTTTTCTGAGCGAGGTGCGATATGTCATTAATGGAGCTGAAAAGCGGTTCTGATATCAGAGGTACCGCAGTAGGTGAAGGAAACAAATTGACTGACGAGGTTGTCGGTAAGTTTGCAAAAGCTTTCGTAAAAATATTATCGAAAAAATTAAGTAAGGATTTGACCTCATTAACTGTTTCGGTCGGAGGCGATGTGAGGATTTCTTCCGAAAGGATAAGAAGTGCGGTAACAGCGGCTTTAAGCAGTCAGGGAGTGACCGTGTATGACTGCGGTCTTTCCTCAACACCAGCAATGTTTATGACCACATTAAAGATACCCGTCGACGGTGCCGTGCAGATAACCGCAAGCCATCACCCCTATGACAAAAACGGCCTCAAATTCTTCACAAAAGAGGGCGGTCTTTCAGGCGACGACATAAAAGAGATTATTACCTTAGCAGAAGACCTGCCGGAAGCACCCGAACATAAAGAGGGCAAAATAATTCCCATTGATTTTATGAAGGAATACGCCTCAGACCTTCGAAAAATGATAATTGACGGTCTTTCAGACGGCGGCGATGACAAGCCCTTAAAGGGTCTTAAAATCGCAGTTGACGCAGGCAACGGAGTAGGCGGCTTTTATGCTTATGATGTTCTGGAGCCGCTTGGCGCCGACATTTCTGGCAGTCAGTTCTTAGAGCCTGACGGTTATTTCCCTAATCATACTCCGAATCCGGAAAACGAGGAGGCCATAAAGAGCATCAGCATTGCCACGTTAAAGGCAAAGGCTGACTTAGGAATCATTTTTGACACCGATGTTGACAGGGCAGCCTGCGTTGATATGAGCGGCGAGGAGATCAACAGAAACCGCCTTGTAGCCCTTGCCTCGACTATTGCCTTAAAGGGCAATGAGGGCGGAACGATAGTCACGGACAGCGTGACCTCAGACGGACTGAAGAAATTCATTGAGGAGAAACTGAAGGGCAAGCACCACAGGTTTAAAAGAGGCTATAAAAATGTTATCGATGAGGCTGTTAAACTTAATTCTGAAGGAATCAACGCACCCTTAGCTATCGAGACCTCCGGCCACGCTGCATTCAGAGAGAATTATTTCCTCGATGACGGAGCTTACCTTATTACCAAGATTATAATTCTGATGTCAGAGCTTAAAAAGGAAGGGAAGTCGCTTCTCAGCGTAATCTCCGACCTTGAAGAGCCGGTAGAAGCAAAGGAAATCAGAATCCCGATAAACGAAGCCGATTTTAAACCCTTTGGCGAAAAAGTTATTTCCGACCTGCTCTTTTTAGCAAATGTTACCGACGGCTGGACTCCGGCAAATGACAACCACGAGGGCATAAGGATTTCAGTAAATGACGGCGAGGGCTGGTTTTTACTGCGCCTCAGCGTTCATGACCCGCTCTTAGTCTTAAACCTCGAAAGCACCGTTCAGGGCAAGGTAAGCGAATACGCCGCAAAAGTTAAAGACTTTTTATCGCAGTATTCTTTCTTGAATTTGGAGCAGTTTATAAATTAGCAAAACGATCGACGCCTCTCCGTTCGGAGAGGCGTCTTCTCTATTTCCAATTATCGGAAATACTTATTTAAGGCCATCTTCATAAGCCTTGATCATCTTTTTGACCATCTGTCCGCCAATGGATCCAGCCTGTCTGGAAGTAAGGTCGCCATTGTATCCCTGCTTAAGGTTTACGCCAACCTCGCTGGCTGCTTCCATCTTGAAACGATTGAGAGCTTCACGAGCCTCAGGTACTAAAGTTGAGTTACCGTTTCTTGCCATCGAATTACAACTCCTTAAAAAATCTCTTGCGTTTGCATAAATATTATGAGATATATCTTATGCTTTATTAATGTAAATTGTTGTAATTTCTAATCAAATTCCGCTGAAAATAGTATAAACAAAAAGGGCAGGTTTAACCTGCCCAGAAATTTTAATTGTTTAAAAAATTAATATGCGATTCCCCAGTAAAGCAGATGTTTAGCTTTCTTGCCGCAGCAAACGCATGTATCGGAAATATGCTCCTGTTCTAAAGGTATGCACCTTGAAGCGACGCCTGTTTCTTCCTTTACCTTGTCCTCGCAGGCTTCCTCGCCGCACCACATGGCCTTAATAAAGCCTTCGCCCTTCTCTTTGAGAGTCTCTTTAATTTCGTCCATTGTCTTGCAGGAATAGGTGCGGTTGTGCATGTTCTCAAGAGCCTTATTGTAGATATTTTCCGCATAAGCCTTTAAAATTTTATCAATTTCGGATGTAAGGTTGTCAAGGGCAACGAAGTACTTCTCTCTGTTGTCACGTCTTACAAGTACGCACTGGTTATTTTCGATATCCTTAGGACCGATTTCGAGTCTCAGCGGGACACCCTTCATTTCATACTCGGCAAATTTCCAGCCGGGGGTGTTGTCGGAGTCGTCAAGCTTTACTCTGAAGCTGCTCTTAAGGCTGTCGGCAATTTCCTTTGACTTATCTAAAACGCCGGGCTTATGAGCGGCAATGGGAATAATAACGACCTGAATCGGAGCAACAGCGGGCGGGAGTACAAGTCCGTTGTCGTCGCCGTGAGTCATAATAATTCCGCCGATGAGCCTTGTAGTCATGCCCCATGATGTCTGATAGACATAGGACAGCTTATTGTCCTTATCG
>JAAYOZ010000019.1 GCA_012520115.1 Clostridiales bacterium
CATTATTTACAAAATAAGCGCAGGCAAGGCCGTTGAGGTTTTCTCTGCTGTCAGCGACTGTGATTTGAGCTTCTCGGCAACAGGTAGCGGGCTTTATATAATAGCAGACAAGGGTAAGCCCGCAGACCCGATTTTGCTCGGTGACCTGAATTTTGACGGCAAGGTTCAGGCCGAAGACGCAAGGCTTGTATTAAGATATGTGGCAAAGCTCGACAGTCTTACGCCCAAACAGCTTCAGGTTGCCGACATGGACGGCGACGGCAAGGTAAGCGCCTCCGACGCACGAATAATACTCAGAATAGCCGCAAAGCTGCAATAAACACAAAACAAAAACCGTCTTAAGACGGTTTTTTTGTTTGCCGCTTATTCAAATCATCAAAAATAGGCTTAACAATTCAGTTAATATTTGGTACAATAACTGAGATATAGAATACCTTAATTGAAAGGATTAATAATGGGAGCATTTGAAATTATCTTACTCGTACTATGCGGCATCAACCTGCTTGTCGCACTGATAATATTATTAAAGTCAAATTCAAGGTCGGACAGCGCAGAGCTCGAAAAGCTGAAGCTCTCTATGGATAACCTTATCAGAAGCACTGCCGACGAATTCCAGCGCAGCCGAAATGACAATATTGCCTTTCAGAACGCTATGCGTGACTCTCAGGCAGCCCTGCAGAAGCAGCTTTTTGACTTTACAAGCGAGTTCAACCGTCAGACGACCGAGTACCAGTCTCGCTTTGTCAAAGAGGTTTCGGTAAAGCTTCAGGATGCGGAGAAGGCAAACTTCCAGCACTTCACCGACCTGTCAAAGCTGCTTGCAAACTCCCTTGAGAATATCAGGGAGAAGAACATAGAGCAGAACGAAAAGCAGGCAAAGCTCGTTGAAGCTGCCATTACAAGAATGCAGGAAAGCAACGAGCAGAAGCTCGAGGCCATGCGCCTGACCGTTGACGAAAAGCTCAACCAGACCCTCACCACCAGGCTCGACTCCTCCTTCAAGACCGTTTCGGAGCAGCTTGAAAACGTCTACAAATCCCTCGGCGAGATGAAGGAGCTGTCCAGCGGCGTGACGGACAATGTCACCACACTCAACAGGGTGCTGTCCAACGTCAAGGCAAGAGGCACATGGGCAGAGGTACAGCTTCAGTCCATTCTCGACCAGACCATACCCAATATGTATGTGAAGAACTATCAGTCAGAATCGGGCAGAGGCGTTGTCGAGTTCGCAATTAAGATACCTTCCGGCGAAAACAATTCGGAGCTTACATACCTGCCCGTCGACTCGAAATTCCCCCTTGAAACATATATAAGGATATGCGACGCAGCCGATAAAGCCGACGCAAACGCCTTAGCCGCTGCCAGAAAAGAGCTCGAAAGCTCGATTTACAAGTCCGCAAAGGATATTACAAAATACATAAACCCGCCAAAGACCATGCCCTTTGCCATAATGTACCTTGCAACCGAGGGTCTGTATGCGGAAACAGCCTCCATTTCGGGGCTTTTGGAGAGGCTTCAGCGGGAGTACAACATCATGGTCGCAGGCCCTTCCACTATCACTGCACTGCTCAACTCCATAGCCATGGGCTTTAAGACCATAGCCATAAACGAAAAGGCAAGCGAAATCCGCAAAATCTTAGGTGCCGCAAAGGTCCAGTACGACAAATTCGGCGACCTTTTACAGAAGGCAAGAAGAAAGATTGACGAGGCGGGCAAGAGCCTTGACGAAGCCCACCACCGCAACACAATGATACAGAAAAAGCTCTCCGGCGTTGAGGCGCTGGATGTAAAAGAGGCGGAGCTTCTGCTTAATGTCGAAGCAGAGGAGGAGCCGCAGGACGAGGATTCATTTTAAGTTTATTGCCAATAATATAATAACCGCTAAACCATAATAACTGGAGGGAATAACATGAAGTACGCTGAACTCATCAGCAAAATGACACTGCGTGAAAAGGCTGAATTCTGTTCCGGCATCGATTTCTGGCACCTGGCCGGAAATGAAAGACTCGGCATCCCGTCAATAATGGTCTGCGACGGTCCTCACGGACTCAGAAAAAAGAAGGACAAAAAGGGTAAGGGCGAGCTTTTAAGCTCCGTTCCCGCCGTCTGCTTCCCCACGGCCTGCCTTACCGCCTGCTCATGGGACCCCGACCTCTTAAGGGAAATGGGTAAAGCGCTGGGCGAGGAATGCCTCTCGGAAAGAGTGTCCGTGATATTAGGCCCCGGTGTCAATATCAAGCGTTCCCCCTTGTGCGGCAGGAATTTCGAGTATTTCTCCGAGGACCCCTTCCTTACGGGCAAGCTTGCCGCCGCCTTAATTGACGGCATTCAGTCAAAGGGCGTAGGCACCGCAATCAAGCACTATGCCGCCAACAATCAGGAAACAAGAAGAATGACAATAGATACAATCGTGGACGAGAGAGCCTTAAGAGAAATCTATCTTGCGGGCTTTGAGGAAGCGGTTGTAAATAGCAAGCCGTGGACGGTTATGAACGCCTACAACAGGCTTAACGGCACCTACTGCTCGGAGCATAAATGGCTGCTGACCGACGTTTTACGGAACGAATGGGGCTTCAGGGGCTTTGTTATGACCGACTGGGGAGCGGAAAATGACCGTGTCGAAGGCCTGAAGGCAGGTCAGGAGCTTGAAATGCCCACCTCCAGCGGTCTGGGCAATCAGAAAATCGTCGAAGCCGTACAGAACGGCGAGCTTGACGAGGACGTACTCGACAGAGCCGTCAACAGGCTGCTTCATGTTATTTTCAGAGCCAGCGAGAACCTCCAGAACACCAGCTATTCGGAGCCGAGGCACCATGAGCTTGCCCGCAGAATCGCATCCGAATCAATGGTTCTGCTCAAAAATGAGGACAGTATCCTGCCTATCAGCAAGAGCTCAACCGTAGCGGTAATAGGCGAAATGGCACGCTCGCCCAGATATCAGGGCGCAGGCAGCTCGCTTATAAATCCCACAAGGCTTGAAAACGCCTTTGACAACCTGATTAGCAGGGGAGTCAAGGTCAAATACGCCCCCGGCTATGATAAAACAAAGGATGAAGTCAATAAGAAGCTCATAGAAGACGCTGTCGCCTGCGCAAAGAACAGCGACGCAGTGCTTGTTTTCGCAGGACTCACCGACGCCTTCGATTCCGAGGGCTTCGACCGCACCCACATCGACCTGCCCAAGAGCCATAGCGAGCTTATAAAGGCCGTGGCAGCCGAGTGCGACAATGTAATAGTTGTCTTAGCCGGCGGTTCTGCCGTGGCCATGCCGTGGCTCGGCGATGTCAAAGCCGTGCTTCACACTTACCTTGCAGGTCAGGCGGGCGGCAAGGCCGTTGTAGACGTG
Source organism: Clostridiales bacterium (assembly GCA_012520115.1). GTDB lineage: Bacteria > Bacillota > Clostridia > Oscillospirales > Acutalibacteraceae > DTU053. The sequence continues at coordinate 3,347 of JAAYOZ010000019.1, forward strand.
CTTC
>JAAYOZ010000020.1 GCA_012520115.1 Clostridiales bacterium
AATGGGCAGAAAGAGCGTCGCCGAGCTTGTAAAAGACGTGGGCGTAAGGGTCTATCCCGTAGGCCGCCTCGACAGAGAGTCGGAGGGACTTCTGCTCTTTACAAACGACGGCGAGTTTTCAAACCTTCTTATGCACCCCTCCTCCCATGTGGAGAGGACTTACCGTGTCACCGCAAAGCCAGCCTTAAAGGACGAGGACATAGACAGGCTGTCCCTGCCCTTTACCTTAGACGGCAAGGAGACCACCCCCGCCCTTGTTACCGTAATCGAAAAAAAGCCGGACAGAACCGTCCTTGAAATCAGGCTTTTTGAGGGTAGAAACCGTCAAATCAGAAGAATGCTCGAAGAAATCGGCGCCGAGACCGCAAGATTAAAGCGCAACGCCATAGGCAGCGTAAAGCTCGGCATGCTCCAGCCGGGTCAGTGGAGAGAGCTGACACCTGAGGAAGTCAATTCACTAATAAGAGCCGCAAAGCATAAGAAAAAAGACGGTATGTAAGCTAAATATTTGACAAATTCTATCGTCACCTCTATAATATTTTTTAGTTGCAGACCCATTTTTTAACTGAATCCTATATACAGTGCCTTTAATTTTACTTCGCAGCAGCGAAGGTTAAGGGCAGTTGTCTTTCTTTTTTAACAGGTAAAGGCAGAAAATCAAGATGAAACGGTTGGTCGTATATGATAAAGAGTATGACAGGCTACGGCAGAGCAAAGCAGCAAATCGGCGACATACTTGTATCTGTCGAGATTAAAAGCGTAAACCACAGATATTTCGAGTTCACACCCAAGCTCCACAGGAATTTTGCCTTCCTTGAGGATAAACTCAAGTCAGCCGTGCAAAATTATGTTTCCCGGGGCAAAATAGAATGTGCGGTGCAAATCGACGCACCCGAGGCCGAAGAGGCAGTCGTTCAGATTAACACCTCTCTCGCTAAGGGCTATATCAATGCCTTAAAGAAGTTTGCCGATGAAAACGGCATCGATTTTGACATAAAAATATCCGACCTTGCCCTTAAAACGGATATTTTCGCCGTTCACAAGGAGCCTGCAAACGAGGAACTTATCTGGAACGCAGTGTCGCAGGTTCTTGCCGAGGCTGTTAAATCCTTCGTTGCCATGCGTGAAGTTGAGGGCAGGCAGCTTTCAGAGGACATAAAGAGCCGCTGCGACTATATCCTAAGCCTTGTTGAGCAGGTAGAAGAGCGTTCTCCCGTCGTCGTCTCTGAGTACTATGAAAAGCTGACCGCAAGAATCAGAGAACTGCTCAGTGACGCAAATGTCGACGAGCAAAGGCTGCTGACTGAAGCCGCCGTTTTTGCGGACAAGACCGCCGTCGCAGAGGAAACGGTACGTCTGCGCTCGCATATAGACCAGCTTAATTCCCTCTTCTCCGAAAAAGAGCCGGTCGGCAGAAAAATGGACTTCCTCGTTCAGGAGATGAACAGAGAGGCCAATACAATAGGCTCAAAGTGCCAGGATACGGGCATTGCGACATTGGTAATCAATATAAAAGCTGAAATAGAAAAGATAAGGGAACAAATCCAGAATATCGAATAGCTTTTATGAAGTATTTATCTTGAAGAGGTGTTCGATTTGAAGCTGATTAATATAGGCTTTGGAAATATGCTTAATTCCGACAGGCTTTTAGCCGTGCTAAGCCCCGACTCCGCTCCGATAAAGAGAATTATTCAGGAGAGCAAGGAGAGGGGCAGGCTGATTGACGCATCCCACGGCAGAAGGACAAGGGCTGTGCTGATTACGGACAGCGACCATGTTGTGTTAAGCTACCTGCAGCCGGAGACAATTTCCTCCCGCCTGAAGTCAGCAGAGGCTGAAATCGATGTGGAGGTTGAAAGCGCCGATGAATAATACTGAAAAACCGGGCCGCCTTGTGGTTATTTCAGGCCCCTCAGGCTGCGGAAAAGATACAATTATGAACGAGATATTCAAAATGGACCCGAATATCATTCCGTCCGTTTCCGCAACCACAAGACCTCCCCGAAAGGGCGAAATCAACGGCATAAACTATTATTTTCTGTCAACCGAGGAGTTCGAGGAGAGAATCAGAAAGAACGAATTCCTCGAATATGTCCGCTACGGCGAGAATTACTACGGGACACTCAAGCCCCAGCTTGACGAGAAGCTTAAAACGGGCAAAACGGTTGTGCTGATAATAGACGTCAGGGGAGCGGTCAATGTCCGCAAAATCTACCCCACCGCAAAGACTATCTTCATCATGCCTCCCACCGAATCGGAGCTTGAAAAACGCCTTCGGTGCAGGGATTCCGACAACGAGGACTCAATCCTGCGCAGGCTTGAGGTAGCAAAGGATGAAATCAAGTGCGTAAACGAATACGATTATGCCGTAGTGAACGACGAGCTTGAAAAAGCGGTCGAAAATGTATATAATATAATAATAAGCGAATAAGCGAAAAAATAAGGGTGATTAATATGCTTAATCCTAATCTTAAAAACCTGCTTCACGGTCATATGAGCCGTTATTCTCTTGTAACCGCCACCGCAAAAAGGGCGAGGGAAATAGTCGACGAGGCAAACAGGGAAAAAACCCTGCTTACCGAAAAGCCCGTGACCCTTGCCATTGAGCAGTTCCTTAACGGCGAGTATAAAATAGTCGAGCCGGAGGAAATCAGATACATTTAAATCATCAGGCACTTGAACTGCGAAAGGATGGCAAATTCAATGAAAACTGCCATAGCAGCTGCAGTTGCTGTCGAAAACACGGCCTATGACTTTGACAAGCCCTTTCATTATCTCATTCCCGACGAGCTGAAAGACAGCGCAGTCCCCGGAGTCAGAGTCATCGTTCCCTTTGGCGGCGGAAACAGGATGCGAACCGGCATTATTCTGTCCGTAACCGACGCTCTGCCGAAGGAGGCCGCAAAAAATCCGAAATCTATCTATGCGGTGCTCGACTCGGCACCGCTTCTTTCTAATGAGGGAATAAGCCTTTGCCACTGGCTTAAAGACAGAACCTTCTGCACCCTTTTCGAGGCGGCAAAGTCACAGCTGCCTCCCTCATTCTTTATGAAAAAGAACGAGTCATACATCCTCTCACCGGATGTAAACGAAGAAACACTCAGTAAGCTGTCAAAGTCCGAGCTGAATGTAATCTCCGTCCTGCCCAAAAACGGCGGCTATATCTCAAGGGAGAATATCATAAAGAAGGCGGGCACTATTAAGGCCGCCGCAGACATAGACAGGCTTGCCGCCATGGGTGTTCTTGTGCCGAACTTCGCCCAGATAGAAAGGGCCGGAGCACAGTACCGAAAGATAATAAGCCTCAGCATGGACGATGACGAGCTGGGCGAGATTATGCCCACCCTGACCCCCAAGCAGAGAAGCGTGGCACGGGTCATATCCGAGGTCGGCAGCGCAAGCTTAAAGGAGATATGCGAATTTACCTCCGTCACACCCGCCGTCGTCGCCGCACTTGTCAAAAAGGGCGTATGCGAGGAGAGCGAGGAGAGGATTGAGCGGCAGGTCAATCCCGACACCGTCAAATCCGAGGGCAATTACAAAACCGAGCCTATAATCCTTACCAAAGCGCAGACGCAGGTTTACAACAAAATAAAGGACAGGCTTAACAAAAACGAAAGCGCCGCAGTCCTTTTGCACGGCGTCACGGGCAGCGGCAAGACCAAGATTTATTTAAAGCTTATCGATGATATAATCGAAACGGGCAGAACCGCAATCCTCATGGTGCCCGAAATCTCACTGACCCCCCAGACCCTTTCACAGCTTTACGAGCGTTACGGGTACAGAACCGCAGTATTTCACAGCGGTCTGTCCATAGGCGAGCGCTTAAACGAATGGCAGCGGGTTAAGAGGGGAGAGGCAAAAATCGCAGTCGGCACAAGAAGCGCCGTCTTTGCGCCCCTTGACAATATCGGGCTGATAATTCTCGACGAGGAGCAGGAGCATACATACAAATCAGACCGCTCACCCCGCTATAACGCTTCGGATGTGGCAAAATTCCGCAGCGCATATCATAACGCCTATCTGCTTCTGACCTCCGCAACGCCCTCGGTTGAAGCCTATACGGCAGCCGTTTCCGGCAGGTTCGACCTGTTTGAGCTTAACGAAAGATACGGCAACGCCGTTCTGCCGATAGTAGAGACGGTGGACATGACCCGTGAGAAAAACCCCCTCGGTATGAACTCAATCAGCGAAAGACTCGCAGCACTTATAGAAGAAACCCTCTCAAACGGTAATCAAGTCATATTACTTATCAACAGAAGAGGTTATAATACATTTATAGCCTGCAAGGAGTGCGGCAAGGTCGTGACCTGCCCCTATTGCAGCATCTCACTGACCTATCACAGCTTTAACGACAGGCTCATGTGCCACTACTGCGGCTATTCCGAGCCCTTCACCGCCGCCTGCAAGGAGTGCGGACAGGAGAAAATCAGGTTCTCAGGCTTCGGCACCCAAAGGGTAGAGGCGGAGCTTACAAGACGCTTTCCCGATGCGAAAATCCTCAGAATGGACGCAGACACCACCACCGCAAAGAACGCCCACGCACGAAAGCTCAATATGTTCAAAAACAAGGAGTATGACATCCTGCTGGGCACTCAGATGGTGGCAAAGGGTCTGGATTTTGAAAATGTCACCCTTGTGGGCGTCATATCAATAGACCAGCAGCTTTATCAGGACGATTACAAGAGCCTTGAGCGTGCCTTCGATTTGCTTACACAGGTCGTGGGCAGAGCCGGCAGGGGCGAAACCCCCGGCAGGGCCGTAATACAAACCCTACTTCCGGAGAATAATATCATAGCCCTTGCCTCAAAGCAGGACTATAAGGCGTTCTATAACACCGAAATTAAGCTCAGAAAGGCGCTTATCTACCCGCCCTATTGCGACATCTGCACCGTAGGCTTTATGGGTGAGGACGAAACACTGGTCAAAAACGCCTCAAAGACCTTCTTTGAGATGCTAAAAGAGAAAAACAGCAGTGACTACCCGGACTTAAAGCTTATCGTACTCGGTCCCATGACACCCAGAGTCGCAAAAATAAGCAATAAATTCAGGTACAGACTCATAATTAAATGCAAAAACACAAAAAGGTTCAGGGAGTTTATTTCAGAGCTTTTAATAGCCTTTTCCGGCGACAAGACCTATTCAAAGGTCAGCGTTTTCCCGGATATTAACCCCACAAGCTTAGTTTAACAGTGAGCAAGGCGCTTCATATTTGAGCCTTCACGCATATCCTGTAATTAAGCTTATCCTTTTTAGAAAGGACTGTTTATAGATGGCAATCAGAAAAATAAAAGAAGACAGTGACCCTATTTTAAGAAAAAAGAGCAGACCGGTAGAAGTCTTTGACGAGCGACTTTTTACCCTGCTTGACGATATGAAGGATACACTGCATCAGGCGGAGGGCGTTGGCCTTGCGGCTGTGCAGGTAGGCATTCTTAAAAGAGTTGTGGTTGTAGATTGCGGCGACGGACTAATAGAGCTTATCAACCCGGAGATTGTGGAAAAGGGCGGCGAGCAGATAGAAGCCGAGGGCTGCCTTTCCATGCCTGGCAAGAGGGGCTTCACTCAAAGACCCTATTATGTAAAGGTCAGAGCCCAGAACCGTAAGGGACAGTGGTGCATGTATAAGGGCGAAGGCCTGAAGGCACGCTGCTTCTGCCATGAGCTTGACCACCTTGACGGCATTCTGTTCACAGACAGAATCGCACCGAGGGACAAGTGGCCTGCACAGCAGGATGAGGCGGTAGTAAGTAAATAGCCGGAGTGAGTAAGATGAATGATATTAAAATAGTATTCATGGGCACCCCCGACTTTGCCGTACCCGCACTGAAGCGGCTGTATGACGAGAGTTTTAACGTCACGCTTGCGGTCACGCAGCCGGACAAGCCGAAGGGCAGAAAAATGATAATAACACCCCCGCCCGTAAAGGAGCTTGCATCAGAGCTTAATATCCCCGTCTTCCAGCCGACTACTTTCAAAAATCCCGAGGCAGTCGACAGAATCAAGGCGGAGAACCCCGACTTTATCGTTGTGGCAGCATACGGCAAAATCCTGCCCAAAGCGGTGCTGGACATCCCTAAATACGGCTGCGTCAACATCCATGCCTCACTCCTGCCCCGCTTCAGAGGAGCCTCCCCGATTCAGCAGGCCATAATCCAGGGCGATAAGGTAACGGGTATTACCACAATGCTCATGGACGAAGGGCTTGATACGGGCGATATCCTCGAAACGGTCAAAGTGGAAATCGGCGAAAATGAGACCGCCGGGGAGCTTTTCGACCGGCTATCATCTTTGGGCGGCGATATTATCGTATCTACGCTTAAAGGCATAATCGACGGCACCGTAAAGCCCGCACCTCAGCCAACTGAGGGCGTGACCTATGCCCCCATGCTCAAAAGAGAGGACTCTATTATCGACTGGAGCGCCTGCGCAGACAGCATACACAATAAAATCAGGGGACTTTCCCCGTGGCCTGTTGCCGAAACATTAATTTACGGCAAAAGAATCAAGATTTATTCGTCATTAAAGACCGACATGACAAAGGACGGCGCAGACGGCGAAATCTTTGCCGAAAAGGACAGGCTCTTTGTCAGATGCGGCGACTCTGAGCTTCTCGAAATCACAAGCCTTCAGCCCGACGGCTCAAAGGTCATGGCTGTGTCCGATTACTTAAGAGGCCATACCTTCGAAAAAGGTGCAGTATTTGGCAAGTAGAATTTACAAATAAGCAAAGCATTAATAATTATATCTTAATCAGCATAGGTTAAACTGATATTGCAGGAAAGGAGAGATAATATGCTTCAGGCTTTATATTTAGGTGGCTTCGGCTATTATTCGCCGTATTATATGGACTCGTATCTTTTGATTCTTGTTATTCCTGCCTTCATCTTCTCAATAATAGCAAGCATCAGAGTTAAAACCGTATATAACAAAATGGCAAGAAGGTTTGCCTCAAACGGTATGACAGGCGCACAGGCGGCTGCCGAGGTACTCAGGTACTACGGTATCATAAATGTGCAGATTAAAAGCGTGCCCGGCAAGCTGACCGACCACTATAACCCGAAAACAAACACAATAGGACTTTCCGAATCGGTTTACTCCGGCTCAAGCGTTGCGGATATCGGCATCGCCTGCCATGAGGCGGGTCACGCCGCACAGTATGCAAACAGCTATCTGCCCATTGTTATCAGGAATATGATTCTGCCCGTAGCAAATATAGGCTCTTTTGCGGGCATTCCCCTTGCTATACTCGGCTTTGTGCTTCAGTGGCAGGGGCTTGTAACCCTCGGCCTTGCTCTCTATGCGGCAATCTGCGTGTTCCAGTTAGTAACACTGCCCGTTGAAATAAACGCAAGCAGAAGGGCTATGAAGGTAATAAGCGAGACGGGAATCCTCCCGACTGAGGAGGAAAAGAGCGGAGCCAAGAGCGTACTGTTCGCCGCCGCAATGACCTACATTGCAGCTTTGGCGGTATCCCTTGCAAACCTTTTAAGATTCATTGCACTGTTCGGCAACAGAAGACGATAAGCACCACCAACGCACCCAAGCGGCATGGCACTTGCCATGCCGCTTTATATGTGGTATAAAGAATAATAGCTTTTATGCGGTATAAAGGCTGCGGGCTTGTATAAGGTGGCAAAAAGCGTCTAAAATTCAGAGAGGGGCGAAGAGATGAAAACAGGCAGAGAAGCGGCCTTTAAGGTTCTTCTTAAGATTGAAAAGAGCAAGACCTATTCAGACCTCGCCCTGAAGGACTATTTCAAAGATTCGGCGCTGCCCGCAAACGAAAAGGCTTTAAGCTTCGGAATAGTCCTCGGCGTCCTCGACAGACGCTTTACACTTGACTACATTCTTTCAAAGTACCTGACAAAGCCTTTAATGAAGCTCGACACAAGGGTTCTGACGCTCCTGAGAATGGGCGCATACCAGATTCTTTTTATGGACAGAATCCCCGACTTCGCCGCCATAAATGAAACGGTGAAGCTCGCTTCCGTATCCGGCCTTTCCTTCGCAAAGGGACTTGTTAATGCGGTTCTCAGAAAGGTTGCCCTGCGTGAGCCTTTAGACATAAGCAAAGACGAAGACCCCATTAAGTTTTACAGCATAAGCTGCTCCTACCCGGAATGGCTTGTTAAGCACTTTATCGATTCCTACGGCGAGGAAAACGCAGAGGGCATTATGAAGGCATCCTTGCAGCCCGGCGAAACTGTCTGCTGCGCCAACCCTTTAAAAACAAACAGAGACGAGCTATTAAAAGCCCTCACCGAAAAGGGCATTGAAGCCGTCCCCGACAGCAGATTAGACGACGCCTTCTATATAAAGGGCGCAGTGAACCTCTCGGAACTCAGCGAGTTTAACGACGGGCTTTTCCATGTGCAGGACATCTCCTCCCAGCTTTGCGCCCTGAGCACAGGCGCAAAGGAGGGCGAAACCGTGATAGACGTCTGCGCCGCACCCGGCGGCAAGAGCATTCGCATAGCCCAGCTTATGAACAACAAGGGCAGAATCATCTCCTGCGACATCCACCCCCACAAGCTGAACATAATCGAAAGCTATGCTAAGCGCATGGGAGTTGACATAATCACCGTGCTCGAAAGGGACGCAACCGACCGAAACCTCGTAATAGACGGCGAGAGCTTTCAGGGCAAGGCCGACAGGGTTCTGTGCGACGTACCCTGCTCTGGCTTAGGCGTAATCAGGGGTAAGCCCGAAATCAAATATAAGAGCGAGGACGAAATCAGGGAACTGCCGAAGATTCAAAGCGCAATCCTGAAGGCGAGCGCAGGCTTAGTTAATAAAGGCGGCACACTTGTTTATTCTACCTGCACCCTGAACCCTGCGGAAAACGAGCAGGTCTGCGAAAAGTTCTTAGCCGAAAACAGCGATTTTGAGGCAATGCGCCCACTTGAAGGTGCCTTAAAGGGCGAAATCGAATATACAATGAATTTTCTTACACTGCTTCCGCATATTTATAACACCGACGGCTTTTTCATAGCCGCATTCCGGCGGAAATAACGGGAGACTGCGAAGGTATAAAAATGGACGATAAGGGCTTAAAAGACAATAAAAACAGCATAAACCCCGAAGAAAAAGCAGGTGCAGACAAGCCCTCTTTTTGCATCGGGGTGGGGAATGATGGTCTGAATTTCGCCAATTTAACACTTGAAAACGGTAAAAAGGACATCAAAGCCCTTGACTTAGTGGAGCTTAAAGCCCTTATGAGCGAAATGAAGCAGCCCGCCTTCAGAGCGCAGCAAATCTTCAAATGGCTCCACAAAGAATGCGCTGAATCCTTCGATGAAATGACAAATCTACCTCTTACATTACGGAAACAGCTTGATGACAATTTTGTCATAATTAGCGCAGCTATTGAAAAAAAACTCATTTCGGAGTATGATAACACAGTAAAATACCTTTTTAGACTTTTTGACGGCCAGTGCATAGAAAGTGTCTTAATGCAATATAAATACGGCTACTCGCTGTGTGTTTCCACGCAGGCAGGCTGCAAAATGGGCTGCGCCTTCTGCGCCTCCACAAAAAACGGCTGCGTCAGAAACCTCTCGGCCTCCGAGATTCTGTCTCAGGTATACGTGGCCGAAAGGGACACGGGCGTCAGGATATCACACATAGTATTAATGGGCATAGGCGAGCCGCTTGATAACTACGACAATGTTATTAAGTTCATCAGGCTCATTACTTCCCCCGACGGACATAACCTAAGCGTCCGCAACATCACCCTTTCCACCTGCGGCGTTGTCCCCGGCATCTATGCTCTGATAAAGGAACAGCTGCCCATAACTTTGTCCGTTTCCCTGCATGCGTCAAATGATGAAAAGCGTTCCGCCATTATGCCCGTAAACAGAAAGTGGCCTATAAGAGAGGTAATAAAGGCGAGCAAGGCATACTACGAGGCAACCGGCCGCCGAATTTCCTTCGAATATGCCCTTGTAAAAGGAGTAAACGATACCAAAACAGATGCAGACGAGCTTGCTGTACTCTTAAAAGATTTAAACTGTCACATAAACCTTATTCCGGTGAACGAAATTGATAAATCAGAGCTTAAAGCTCCGAATAAAGAGAACGTCAGGAGCTTTCAAGACTATCTGTCCCAGAAGGGTCTTAATATAACCGTCAGACGAACGCTGGGCTCCGATATAAATGCCTCCTGCGGTCAGTTAAGATCATCTGTTTCTACGGAAGTGGAGTGATGAAATGAAGATATCCGCAAAAACTGATAAGGGGCGTGTTCGCCCGGATAATCAGGACTCCTATGCCGTCGGCGAAATGACCGGTGGCGTGGCATGGGCCGTTGTCTGCGACGGAATGGGCGGAGCAGCCGGCGGATACATTGCCAGTACCGAGTCAGTGCGTATAATTTCAGAGCGGCTCGCTTCAACATATCGTCCGGGCATGAACGAAATTTCCGTAAAAAACATGCTTCTATCGGCTATCAATGCCGCCAATGCAAACATTCACGACATATCCGCAACAAACAGCGAGTTTTCCGGCATGGGCACCACAGTCGTTGCCGCCATTGTTTGTGAGGATACCGTATATATTGCCCATGTGGGCGACAGCAGGGCTTACATCATCAATTCAGACGGAGTCCGCCAGCTTACACGGGACCATTCGCTTGTTCAGAACCTTCTTGATGTCGGCAAGCTTTCCCCTAATGAAGCTAAAGAGCATCCATATAAAAATGTAATCACCAGAGCTCTCGGCGTTGATGAAACGGTTGAGGCCGATTTCTGCGTAGAGAGCTTTTCAGAGAGCGATGCGCTTTTAATCTGTACCGACGGTCTTACGAACTTCGTAAGCACCGATGACATACTAAAATCCACAGCCGACGGCAAGTTCTATGAATTCGCCGAAAGGCTTGTGACTGCTGCCAATAACAATGGCGGAGGGGACAACATCACCGCCGTGGTTATTTCGCATTGACAGAGGTGTAGCTTATGGATAATTATTTAGGAAAGATACTCGGCAACCGATACAGAGTTCTTGAGCTTATTGGTGTAGGCGGCATGGCTATCGTTTACAGGGCCTATGACAGTATCGACGACCGTACAGTTGCTATAAAAATACTTAAAGATGAATACCTTGCGAACGAGGAGTTCCGCAGGCGTTTTAAGAATGAGTCAAAGGCAATAGCCGTGCTTTCTCATCCTAACATCGTTAAGGTCTATGACGTAAACTTCGGCGACAGGCTCCAGTACATCGTAATGGAGTATGTGGAAGGCATTACCTTAAAGGAGTATATCGAGACAAAGAAGCAGATAGACTGGCGTGAGGCCGTGCATTTTGTCTCTCAGATTCTCAGAGCCCTCCAGCATGCCCATGACAAGGGCATAGTCCACAGGGATGTCAAGCCCCAGAACATCATGCTGCTTCAGAACGGCACAATCAAGGTTACGGACTTCGGCATTGCACGCTTCTGCCGAGGTGACAGCAGGACCCT
>JAAYOZ010000146.1 GCA_012520115.1 Clostridiales bacterium
CCGCTGGACGTGCTTGTACTTTGCTCGGAGCCTGTCAACCCCTCTTCACTTGTGCGATGCTACCCCATAGGCGTCATTTCCATGCAGGACGAGGGCTACACCGACGACAAGATTATAGCCATACCCTTCGGCGACCCTATGTATAACTGCTACCGCTCCATCGACCAGCTGCCGAGCCACATTTTTGACGAGATGATACACTTCTTTTCGGTCTACAAAACCCTTGAGGGCAAGACCACAGCATTTAGCGACGCAAGGGGCAAGGCTGAGGCAGTGGAGATTATTAAAGAATCTGTAAAAAGATACAAAGAAGTGTTTACATCCAAATAGATAAATGTTAGAATTAACATGCTACGCTCCGCCTTTCTGGAGGAGTTGATTTTTGTCACTTTCCGGCAACTCAAAACTAAGGAGGATACAAAATGTACAGAAAACTCAGGGCCTCTGTTGCCGCACTGCTTTGCATCTGCCTGATTTTCGGCATGACTGCCACCGCTTTTGCACAGAAGTCTCCGACAGACACCTACGGTCTTGACCCCCTGATTGAAAACGCACTGGCACAGAAGGAAGAGATAACCGATTCCGCAAATCTTGGAATCAGCAAGACCTTCCCCACCTTCCCCGATATAAAGAAGGTTGTAGGCGACCATTCAGGCGACTATGTTTCAAGATTTGTTTCGGCCATATACCAGTTCTTAGAGGCAGTTCTCAAGTACATAGTAGCAATGATTTCGGGCTTCATTCCCGACAGCAACAACTGGGTTGACTTAGCCGATTATCAGAGCGAGAACTTCTATAAGGGCCACACAGAGTTCCTTGACGAGCCCACGGCTACATCCGTATGGCGTCTTGGTTACTCTCAGAAGAGCCTTATCCCCGATAACTTCGGCACAAAGCCCTATTACATGGGCGGCTATGACATAGGCAAGGCTATGTATTCCACCTATGACGATATCAAGGTTCGCACAATCTGCATTGACGACGGCAGCGGCAGAGGCGTTTCCGCCTTCTCGGTTATCGACACCGTCGGCCTTGCTAACTCCGATGTCCGCCAGATAAGAGCTCTGCTGAAGGACTTTGCTGAGGAGAACAATATCGTTTCCATAAACGTGGGCGTTACCCACACCCACAGCGGCTTTGACACCCAGGGCATCTGGGCGGCACAGCCCGAGACCATAGTAAACGCCGTTTCTAAGAACCTTCTGGGACTTAAGACAGAAACAAGCGTTGACAAGGAGCTTCTTGAGGTTCTTTACACAAGGACAGCCGCTTCTATCCGTGAGGCCTTCTGCAACATGGAGGAAGGCGAGCTTTACTTTGCAAAGAAGAACGCTAAGGACTACTTCTCCGACAAGTCCGACCCGGATATCTTTATAGAGGATATTTACCGCTTCCGCTTTGTACCCTTCGGCGGCGGCAAGGAGACAATAATCGCCAACTTCGGCGCTCACCCGGAGACAGTGGGCCTTAAGACGGCGGACAACCCGGGCGATGTTCTCTCCGCTGACTTTGTTTACTACACCGAAGAGGTCATAAACGAGGCAGGCTATAACTTTATGTACTTCCAGGGCGCTATCGGTTCGCTGATTTCTACCGACAGAGGCCTTACAGGCGACGGCCTTTCACTTAACAGATATCAGCAGGCAGTCAGATACGGCGAGGAAATCGGCTACTTCATCTTAGGAATGACCCTTACGGAAGAGGAGTGCAGGACTCAGGTCGCCGACGCTGACAGAGAGGCCGCCGGCATGGCAGAGTCCGACAGCTATACACTCTGGTACGAGGGCTGGACTCCCGTTACCGAGACTAAGGTAGAACCCGTATTCAACGTAGCATTCAGAGAGTTTACATACATCCTTGACAACCCGCTCACCATTTCAGTCGGCAAGCTCGGCATGGCTAACAACATAATGCTGCTTGACGACAAGAACAATATCTGCACCGTTACAGAGGTCGGCTTTATCGAGTTCGGCAAGGACATCAAGGTGGTTGTAATGCCCGGCGAGACCGCTCCCGAATTATTCCTCGGCGGCAGCACGATGACTGCCGAAGGCTCCGCAAGAGGCAAGGATTTCGTCTATCCTCCGCTCTTTGATATTTTCACAGACTGCGAGCTTCTTACCTTCAACGTAACGAACGACTCCGCAGGCTACATCGTTCCCGACAATGACTACGGCCTTGCGACACTTCGTTACAGCAACGGTACCCTCACCTACAATGCGGACGGAATGCTCTCCTTCGGCTCCAGCGCCGCTTCAACCTTAATCACTGAGTTCCTCTATCTTGTAAGAGAGTACAGATAAACGCAAAGATGCCCGACAAGCTTTGCTTGTCGGGCTTTTTTTATTTACCGCTTACAAGTATAATACCTATAATACAAAGCCCCATGCCGAAAAGCTGCCTAATACTGATATGCTCCTTGAATATGAGCAGTCCAACGATCAGCAGCACGCAGGCAAGGCAGATGTTTGTGACAAGCGAGCCGAGGCTTATCTTCCAGCCTGCCCTGTAAAGGCTTATGCTGCCGAATTCCAGGGCTACAACGGCAAGACCGAATACAATTGATGTCCAGTTTATCTTGTGCAGCTCGGAGAAATAGCTCTTATTTGAGCTTGTGAGATAGAACATTATAAGCGAAACGACTGCCGCAACGGAATATGTAACGGTCAGCGATGCAAAGGGCTGAACCTCGGCGGGGGTTGATTTTGAGGTGATATGGTAAAAGGTGTTTGCGGTAACGATTATGATAATAGGCCAGAAAAAATTCCACATACGCTTCCTTCTCAAAAACATAACAGGGCTTATGCCCTGTTTTTGTGTATATTTTAATTTTTGCATCAGTCGTCTGACAGGCTTGCGCCCTTGTTTTTCAGATAGGTTCTGATGCTCTTTTCCTTTTTGTTCTTGGTGAAAACCGCAGCTTTAAGGAAATTCGGCACTGCCGCATTGTGGGTTGCCTTCAGGACTTCTGCGTCAAGAGGCTCGTCGTCCTTTGTGACGATAATTGTTCTTGACCGTGCGTGGCTTCGGGCAAGGCCGAAGAAATTCTTGTCCGGCGTGATTACGAAGTTCGGCGCATCGAGCCACTTGTTCCCCGCCCTGCCGCTGTCCACGACTGACTCCTTAACGAACAGTTCAAAGAAGGGGAAGCTCTGCAGGTAGAAGGACTCCACAAGCTGTGTTATATCGCCCTTGGTCACATCTAAAATGAAGCTGAAGGTAGGCTCTGCCACAGCCTCGTCGATACTGCCGTAAATAAAGGGGAAGGACAGGTCCTTGTGCTCGTCCTTGAGCCTTGCAAAGCGTGACTCGGTGAGCTTTTCCACTCTTTCATAAACTGCGGCTTTGAGCAGTTTAAGGGTTTTGGCGTCGAGGTACCAGAACCGTCGGTAAAAGCGGTTTAAGAGCAGGTTTATCTGGCTTTCGAGCAGCTCCTGAATATAGTACTCGTCGCCCTCAAAGATGCCCGTCTCCTCTATTATTTTTAACTGTGCAAGCTCCTCTATCTGCCTTAAAGCCTCAAGGGTCTGCTCTAAGCCCTCCTTGGTGGGCAGGCCTTCTCTGATGTCGCCTTCGGTCAGGGAATGCACCTTTCTGTAAAGAATGCCGTAGGGGCAGCCGCTTATCTTCATGCCCGAAAGCACAGCCCGCATAAAGAACAGGTAATCGTACATGTGCTTTGTTTCGGGGAAGGTTATGTTGTGCTTTTCCAGCGCCTTTAGCTTAAAGATGCGGCAGCTTATTTCAAAAAAGTGGGGGAAGCTCTTTGAAAATCTGTCTATCTGGGGCTTTAAGACGATAGAGTCCGCATTTTTGTCATAGCCCGGCTCAGAGTTCTCGGAATTGAGCCAGAACCTGCCGGTTATAATGTCCGCCTTTTCTGCGGCGGTCTCTATAAAGCCTTCGATGCTGCCCTCCGGCAGAAAGTCCCCGGGGGTAAGGAACATAATGTACTCGCCTGAGGCCGCCCGAAGCCCCCTGTTTAAGAGCTTCGGGACAAGGGCGTCCTCCTCTGTTATGTCAAAACGCCCTTCTGCCTTCATGCAGAACTCTGTAATTGAGTCCGCTAAGGCCTTATCTATCTGCGGGCGGATGAAAATGACCTCGAAATCAGTTACCGTCTGATTTTCAAGGCTTGTAAGCGTGTCGTCGATATGCTCCCAGTGGGAGTCTGAGGCAATAATTACGGATAGTTTAGGCATTATTGCTCCTTTCAGCTTGAATGCCGCAGTTAAACTCTTATTCGCTGCGGCGGTAAGGCAGCTTTGTTGTCAAAGATTCGCAAACGCCATAAGAAAAAATA